>NZ_JBKOTX010000003.1:0-77755 GCF_047086965.1 Roseovarius halophilus (ex Wu et al. 2025)
AGCCATCGGCGAAATCTGTGACCTATACGACCCCGCAGAGTGCTGGAACTACTTCAAGGCTGCCGGATATGTCTCAAACTAATCTCGAAACGCTTTAGCGTACCCACACCTCGACGCGGCGGTTCACCTGACGGCCCCATGCGCTGTCATCGCACGCCATCGGCATCGCCTCGCCAAATGCGGCGATCTCCAGCCCGATGCGCGACAGGTTCGCCGTCCGCGCCGCCCGCGTGACGGCATCACGCACGTTCCGGGCCCGTTTCATCGCGATGTCGCGGTTTGCCGCGGCCGGTCCTTCTCCATCGCTGAAGCCCACGAAAACAAGGCGACGCGTGTCATAGATACCGACTTCCATCGCCCGGGCGAGCTGCAGCACGTTCGACCGCGATTGCGCGTCAAGCCGCGCCGAGCCGGCCTCGAACCGGAAGCTCGTCGTAAGCCGTTTCAATGGCGCCAACCGCGCGACCATGCGCTGCAGCTCGTCAAGGTCCACGTCCGCCCCGGCCCGCGCGATCGCGTTGGCGAACCTGTTGCCCTGCGCGTCTATCGCGATCTCCTCGGGCGCCTGATCCACGAATCCCGCCCGGCGGATCACCAACTGTGCCGACGGGTCCCGCAGATAGGTGAGGAACTCCCGCACCAGCTTGGGAAATCGCCGCGCCGGCATGTACAGAAACAGCGGCTGTGTCAGCGGGTAATCCTCGGTCTTGACGTTGCGACGGGTCGCCCGCAGCCCGAAACCGCACCGCCCGTGCAGCGCCAGTTCCCATGTATCGCCCATTTCCGAACGGGTCGTGACGCCGAAGGCGAACGGGTCAGCGGCCACCGCCTCGGCCAGCGCGGCACCGTCTGCGTGGCGTTCCGCCGCCGGGATCAGCTCCCGTTCCGGCGGGGCCAGCAACCTGTCCCGAATGGCCTGCCCCGGCCCGGTCTGCGCATCCCAAACATGAACGGCAATCGGCGCATCGGGGCCGCCCAAATCCTGCCAGTTGACGATTTCACCCGACAGGATCCGGGCAATCTGCGGCGTGGTGACGGCCTGCACGGGGTTAGAGGGCGCGACGACAGGCACCAGCGCATCCAGCGCCACGACACGACTGCGATTCGTATCGCTCAAGTCGCCCAGCCCCGCCTCGCGGGCCCGGTCGATCTCTGCCGGGCGGACTTCGCGCAGGGTCATCGCGATATCGGCCTCGTCGGCCAGAAGATCGGCCAATCCCTCGTCCGTCCGGCGCATGTGGAACGTGAACTCGCCCGCCGTCTTGCCGCTTTCGCCATCCACCAGCACGTAGCGGATCCGATCCTTGGCAAGGGCCTTGCGCGACAGCGTATAGGATTCGCGGATCGCGAAGGCTTGCACCAGCGCGGGCATCAGGACACGCCCGATGGTCGGCGCACCCGAGAACGTGACCCGGGCCACGTAGTCCTCAAGGTTCGGGCAACCCGGCCCGTCGCAAAGCACGCCGGAACCGTCGACCGTCAACTCCCCGTAGACCGTGTCGACCCTGTAGAATTCACCGTCGAACCCGAGCAAGTCACCCGAAATTTCCACATCGCCATCCCGCGAGGTCAGCGTGACGTCCTGTGCAACCGCGGCGGATACGAGACCAAGAAGAAAAAGTGCGGCGCCCCACGCCGCACGCACCAAAGCCATCGACTGTCCCCCGGGCGATGCGGATTGTTTATTGTCCGGCGATCTTCAGGTCATTGAGCAGGTTTTTCAACACCAGAAAATCACCGGCCGCATCGCATTCCGGCATCGCCAGTTCAAGGTCCTTCACACGGGGCCGCCCGGCGCCGCGAACTTCGATCGTCTGTGCGGCAATGTCTCTTGTGCAATTGTCCTCCGTGACCTCGGCCTCGACACTGACCGCGACGTTCCCGCCACGCCGGGCCGTGCCACTGGGAAAGGTGTAAACCTCGGCAAGCCGCGCCTCGGGCTGGTCAAGCGCGCCAAGCCGCGTGTGGAATCCCCCCTCACCGCGGGCCGCGACACCCATGCTGCGCGCCGCATCGCTCCAGACATGGCCCTCTTCGCCATAGGAGGCACCGAATTCGAGGGCATGAAGCTGCAGGCCAGCCGGCCCCTGCCATTGCAGCACCACCCGGTCGTAATACTCCATCGACGTCACCTCGGCGGTGGCAACGGCGCCCTGCCCCGCGGCGAAGGAAACGATGAAAACGGCCTGCTTGCTCAATGCGGGGACCGTCAACTCGCTCTGGCCGGTCGCGTCGGTGACGCCGGTGATCATCATCCCGTTATGGTGAAGCGTGAAGCGTTCATTGATCATGCATGGCGCGTCGAGCGAAAGCTCGACCATCGCCGCGGCCAAGGTTTCAGCCGTCAGGGTGGTCTCGCATTCAAAGGCCGGTACAGGGGCTTCCTCTGGCAATTCGGCGCGCGTATCGGCATCGAAGGCCGCAGGCTGGATCATGGCCTCGGGCAAGGTCGGCAGCACTGCGGGCTGCGGCACGGGCCCCGGAGGGACGGGAACCGCGGATGTCAAGGTCACGTCCGTAAGGACGACAGCCCCCGACGTATCACCCGCAGCCCCGGATCCGCCCTTTTCGGCGTCTTCGGCCTGTCCGCTCGGCGCGTCCGCGGCGCGGGGCGGCCGCTCCCCGGCTTGCATGAAATAACCGATCCCGAGGGCACAAAGCAGCGTGCCCCCCGCGGTAATGAGACGACGAATTCCGGACATGACATTCTCCCGCACCTGTTACAGGTCTGACGCAGGAGTAGCCCGCGAAGTGGGCTGTCATGTGGCAGCGTTGGGATCTTAATCAGGCCGATCCGTGGCGGGACCGAAGCGTTACGCCACCCGGCCGTGGCAGTGCTTGAACTTCTTGCCCGACCCGCAGGGGCAAGGTGCATTGCGGCCCGGGTTACCCCATGTCTCGGGATCCGATTCAACGAACCCTGACGCGGCGTCCTCGGCAGGCTGGTCCTGCGTGCCGTCCAATGGCTGCGCCGCCGCTTCCATGGCGGCGCGCTGCGCCTCCATTTCCTCCATCATGGCGCTTTGCTCTTCCTCGGTCATGGGCCGGATCTGCGACAGTTTCTGGGTCACGTCCTGCCGCAGGCTTTCGAGCATGGATTCGAACAGTTGGAACGCCTCGGTCTTGTACTCGTTCAGCGGGTCGCGCTGCGCGTAACCGCGGAACCCGACAACACTGCGCAGGTGTTCAAGCGTCAGAAGGTGCTCGCGCCATTTCTGGTCAATGGTCTGAAGCAGGATCTGCTTCTCGATCATGCGCATGTTTTCCGGGCCGAACTGGGCGGCCTTCTGCGCCATCATCTCGTCGGCGGCCTTCTCCAACCGCTCGATGATGTCGTCGTCGTCCACGCCTTCTTCCTCGGCCCAGGCGATGATCGGCAGGTCGAGATTCAGATGCTCGATCACCGCGGCGTAAAGCCCCTCGGTGTTCCACTGGTCCGCGTAGGTCTTGGGCGGCATGTACTGATCGACCAGATCGCCGATCACCTCGGCGCGCATGTCCTTGACGATCTCGCTCAGGTCGTCGGCCTTCATGATGTCGAGACGCTGCTTGAAGATCACCTTGCGCTGCTCGTTCATCACGTCGTCGAACTTCAGCAACTGTTTGCGGATGTCGAAGTTGCGGCCTTCCACCTTGGCCTGCGCGCGCTCAAGGCTCTTGTTGACCCAGGGGTGGATGATCGCCTCGCCTTCCTTCATGCCGAGCGTCGAGAGCACTTTTTCAAGTCGCTCGGAGCCGAAGATGCGCATCAGGTCATCCTCGAGGCTCAGGAAGAAGGCCGACGTGCCGGGATCCCCCTGCCGGCCCGACCGGCCGCGCAGCTGGTTGTCGATGCGACGGCTTTCGTGGCGTTCGGTGGCAAGCACGAACAGCCCCCCGGCATCCTTCACGGCCTGCTCGTCGGCGGCATGTTCCGCCTCGATCCTCTGGCGCACTTCCTCGGGGTCGGCGTCGGGATCGGCAGCGATCGCCTCCATGATCTTGAAATCGACGTTGCCGCCCAGCTTGATGTCCGTTCCCCGCCCGGCCATGTTCGTGGCGATGGTCACCGTGCCCAGCTTGCCGGCATCGGCGACGATCTGCGCCTCCTTCTCGTGCTGGCGCGCGTTGAGGACGTTGTGGGCGATGCCCGCCTCGGTCAGCATCTGGCTCAGCATTTCCGATTTCTCGATCGAGGTCGTCCCCACAAGGATCGGCTGGCCCTTTTCATGCGCACTGCGGATCGCCGCGAGGATGGCGTCGTACTTTTCCTGCACGGTACGATAGACGGCATCGTCCTTGTCTTCGCGGGCGATCGGCATGTTCGTGGGCACCTCGACCACGCCGAGGCCGTAGATTTCCATGAATTCCTCGGCCTCGGTCACCGCGGTACCGGTCATGCCCGACAACTTGTCGTAAAGCCGGAAATAGTTCTGGAACGTCACCTGCGCCAGCGTCACGTTCTCGGGCTGGATGTCGCATCCCTCCTTGGCCTCGATGGCCTGGTGCAGCCCCTCGCTCAGCCGTCGGCCCGCCATCATGCGCCCGGTGAACTCGTCGATCAGCACGACCTGTCCGTCGCGCACGATATAATCCTTGTCCCGCTGGAACAGCTTGTGCGCCCGCAGGCCCTGATTGACGTGATGCACGATGGTCGTGCTTTCCGGATCGTAGAGCGATTGCTCCTCTTCCAGCAGCCCGCGCGCGTGCAGCAATTCCTCGAGGAACTCGTTACCCTCGTCCGTGAAGGTCACGTTGCGGGTTTTCTCGTCAATGCTGTAGTGATCTTCCTGCAGCTCCGGGATCAGGCGGTCGATGCTCACGTACAGGTCGCTGCGGTCCTGCGCGGGGCCCGATATGATGAGCGGGGTGCGCGCCTCGTCGATCAGGATGCTGTCCACCTCGTCCACGATAGCGAAGTTGTGGCCGCGCTGGTTCATCTCTTCGAGAGACGATTTCATGTTGTCCCGCAGGTAATCGAACCCGAGCTCGTTGTTCGTGGCATAGGTGATGTCAGCCGCGTAGGCGGATTTTTTCTCCGCGTCGGGCTGTTGTGGATACACGACACCCGTCGTCAACCCGAGGGCCGCATAAACCTTGCCCATCCACTCGGCGTCCCGCTTTGCCAGGTAATCGTTGACCGTCACGATGTGCACGCCCTCGCCCGTCAGCGCGTTCAGGTAGGCGGGAAAGGTCGCGACGAGCGTCTTGCCCTCGCCCGTCTTCATCTCGGAGATGTTGCCCTGATGCAGAAAAATGCCCCCCATCAGCTGAACGTCGAACGCGCGCAGCCCGAGCGCCCGGCGCGCGGCTTCGCGACAATTCGCAAAGGCATCGGGCAGGATCGCGTCAAGACTTTCGCCACCGGCGATCCGTTCCTTGAACTCGGCGGTTTTCTCGCGCAGGCCCTCGTCGCTCAGCGCCTCGTATTCGGCCTCCAGCGCATTGATCTTGTCGACCAGCGGGCGGGTCGCCTTGATCTTCCGGTCATTCGGTGTCCCGAAGATCTTCTTGGCGACATTTCCGATACCCAGCATGTTCTGTCCGTTCCGGTGTTTGGCTTTCGGGGACGGCAACCGCTTGCCCCCTTTCCATGTCACCCCTACAAGGGGCGCAAGGTGGCAGCATCGCCTTGGTCTCAAGGCGATGTAAGGGGCCTCTGATTGAGTGTCAACGTCGCGTGCCCGCGCGGCAGGATTAACCAGCAGACGTAAAGGAAAACCGAATGTCCGCTTGCTTCAAATCCATTTCCGCGGCGATACTGACGTCGGCCGCGCTTCTGGCCGCGCCGGCCTCGGCGCAGGATGGCCCGTCCGTCGACCGGGTGATCGCCACGGTCAACGGCACCGAGATCACGCTCGGCCACATGCTTGCGCTGCGCTCGGGGCTGCCCGCGCAATACGCGCAGATTCCCGCCGAATCGCTCTTCGACGGATTGCTCGAACAGTTGATCCAGCAGACCCTTCTCATGCAGGATCACGGTGACGAGCTGTCGCAAAGATCGAGGATCTTGCTGGAAAACGAACGCCGCGCGGTCGTGGCGGGTGACGTGATCCAGGACATCTTCGACGAGGCCCTATCGGACGATGCCGTGCAGGCCGCCTACGAGGCGCAATACACGCAGGCCGACGACGAGACGGAATACAACGCGTCGCACATCCTTGTCGAAACCCGCGAAGATGCCGATGCACTCAAGAAGCAATTGGACGACGGCGCGGAATTCGCCGCGCTTGCCAAGGAACATTCCGTCGGGCCGTCGGGGGCCAGCGGCGGCGATCTTGGCTGGTTCGGGCCGGGCGTCATGGTTGAATCCTTTTTCGAATCGGTGGCGGCCCTTGAAATCGGTGAAATCTCCCGGCCCGTGCAGACGCAGTTCGGCTGGCACCTGATCAGGCTCGACGATACCCGCATCAGCGAAGTGCCGCCGCTGGTCGAGGTGCGCGGCGACATCGAGGAATCGCTGCGCCAGCAAGCGCTGGACTCCTACGTGGCCGAGCTTGAGCAGAACGGAACTGTGGACCGCGCCGACACCGGCGATATCGACCCCGCCATCGTAAACCAAACCGAGCTTCTGGAGAACTGACGATGGGCGGCACGCCCCCGCGCTCACCGCTCGCGCCCGCCGGGTTTCCCGACTTGCCGGTTATCGGCGGCGTCACCTTTGGCGCGGTCGAGGCCGGTGTCCACTACCGCGGCCGTGCCGATGTGATGCTGGCCCGCCTCGTGCCCGGGTCAGCGGTGGCCGGCGTGTTCACCCGGTCGGCCACGCGGTCGGCCGCGGTTCTCGATTGCCAGGCCAAACTTGGCGGGAATCAATCCGAGGGCGCGGCGATCATCGTGAATTCGGGCAATGCCAATGCCTTTACCGGCAAGGCCGGGGCGGAATCCGTACACGCCATCACGGGCGCTGTCGCGCGCACGCTCGCGATGCCGCAGTCGCGGGTTTTCTCGTCGTCTACCGGCGTGATCGGTGAAAAGCTGCCGCATGACCGGATCATCAAGACCCTGCCGGACCTTGCCGCGAACCTGCGCCCGGACAGCATTCAGGATGCCGCCCGGGCGATCATGACGACCGACACGTTTCCCAAGGGCGCGGGAACCGAGGTGAAGGTGGGCGGTCAAACGGTGCGCATCGCGGGTATCGCCAAGGGCTCCGGGATGATCGCCCCGGACATGGCCACGATGCTCGTTTACATCTTCACCGACGCCGTGATCGACCAACCCATGCTGCAAAACATGGTGTCCGCGCTCAACCGGTCGACCTTCAACTGCATCACTGTGGACAGCGACACCTCCACCTCCGATACGCTGCTCGCGGCCGCTACCGGCGCCTCGGGCATCCGGGTCACCGAGGACAACGTCGGGTTCATGGAGGCGTTGCGAATGGTGATGACCGACCTGGCGCATCAAGTCGTCCGCGACGGCGAGGGGGCAACGAAATTCGTCGAGGTCTCTGTCACCGGCGCGTCGAGCGACGCCGACGCCCACACCCACGCCATGGCAATCGCGAACTCGCCGCTCGTCAAGACGGCCATCGCGGGCGGAGATCCCAACTGGGGTCGTGTCGTGATGGCCGTGGGCAAATCGGGCGCGCCCGCCGATCGCGATACTCTGTCGATCTGGTTCGGCGACATTCCCGTCGCGAGCAACGGGCAGGTGAGCGCCGAGTATCACGAGACCGACGGCGCGGCCTACATGAAACGGCAGGATATCGTGATTCATGTCGATCTCGGCCTCGGCGGCGGCACTGCCCGCGTGTGGACCTGCGACCTCACGCACGGCTACATATCGATCAACGCGGATTATCGCTCATGAAAACCGTTCTCGTCTCAGCAGTGGCGCTCGTCGATGTGGATGGCCGCGTCTTGTTGGCCCAACGCCCGGAGGGCAAGGCCATGGCCGGCCTCTGGGAATTCCCGGGCGGCAAGGTGGAACCGGGAGAGACGCCGGAAAACGCGCTGATACGCGAACTGAACGAGGAACTGGGAATCGACACGTGGCGCAGTTGCCTCGCGCCCTTGACATTCGCCAGCCACAGTTACCACGACTTCCACCTGCTCATGCCGCTCTTCGCCTGCCGCAAGTGGGAAGGCGTGCCGCGCGCGATGGAAGGGCAGGCGCTCAAATGGGTCTATCCGGCAAAATTGCGGGAAATACCGATGCCGCCGGCCGACCTGCCCCTGGTAGCGATTCTGCGTGACCTGCTGTGACGCTCAACGGCACGATGCTCTATTTTGCGCAGAGTTCTGCAAGGTATTGATAAACCTGAAATAGAAAGCTGTTCGATTTTGCTGACAAAAATTTTTTAATCGCTATTATTGTTTCCACGTTCAGCGCCGGTGCGGCTCTCACCGGCGCGCAACCTGGGGGAAATTTATGCTTCGCACTGTTCAGCTCGGATCGAGCGTCTTGATTCAGGGTGTCTTCGTACGTCTGTTGAAGAACGGCCTCATGCAGGTGCGTGTCGGGAATCGCGTCTATGCGGGCCGGCCTGTACCTCGCAGCGCGTGACCGCACCCGAACGCGCACCCGATAAAAAAGACCCTGCCGATCTGATGACGGCAGGGTCTTTTGTTTTCGATCATCACGACCGTATCAATCCAGCGACCGTTCGACTTCCTCGCGTTCGAAAATCTCGATCACGTCGCCCTGGCGGATATCCTCGTAGTTTTCGAACGCCATCCCGCATTCCTGCCCGGACTGCACTTCGGAAACCTCGTCCTTGAACCGCTTGAGCGTCTTCAACGTGCCCTCGTGGACAACGACGTCGTCACGCAGCAGGCGAACGCCGGCGCTGCGCCGCGCGATACCTTCGGTCACAAGGCAGCCGGCAACCTTGCCGACGCCCGACACCTTGAAGACTTCGCGGATCTCGGCGTAGCCGATGAATTTCTCGCGGATTTCCGCGCCCAACAGGCCGCTTGCGGCGGCTTTGACGTCATCCACAAGGTCATAGATCACACTGTAATAGCGGATCTCGACACCCTTCTGGTTGGCGCTGTTGCGCGCGGGCGCGTTGGCCCGGACGTTGAACCCGAACACGGGCGCCCCGGATGCCTCGGCAAGCCCGATATCCGATTCGGTGATCGCACCGACGCCGGAGTGCAGGATCCGTACCCGAACCTCGTCATTGCCGATCTTCTCCATCGCCTGCACGATCGCTTCGGCCGAGCCCTGAACGTCGGCTTTCACCAATATGGGCAATTCCTTGACGTTCTCGTTCTCCTTGGCCTGCGCCAGCAGCTGTTCCAGCGTAGTGCCCGCTCCCGCTGCCGCCCGTTTCTCCTTGGCCTTTTCCTGACGGTACTCGGCGATCTCGCGCGCCTGCGCCTCGGTTTCGACGACGTTCAGAACGTCGCCGGCCTCGGGCGTCCCGTTGAGGCCGAGCACCTCGACAGGGACTGACGGCCCGGCTGTCTTGACGCGGTCACCACGGTCATTGATCAGCGCCCGCACCTTGCCCCATTGCTCGCCGACAACAAAGATATCACCTTGCTGCAAGGTCCCGCGTTGCACGAGAACGGTCGCGACAGGGCCACGTCCGACGTCAAGCTGGGCCTCGATGACGGCGCCTTCGGCGGCGCGCTTCGGGTTGGCCTTGAGTTCAAGGACCTCGGCCTGGAGCGCGATCGATTCCAGCAGCTCGTCAAGCCCCTGCCCGGTCTGGGCCGAAACCTCGACATCCTGCACGTCACCCGACATGGCCTCGACGACAACCTCGTGCTGCAGAAGGTCCGTGCGCACCTTGTCAGGATTGGCCGCCGGCTTGTCGACCTTGTTGATCGCCACGATCATCGGCACACCCGCCGCCTTGGCGTGGTTGATGGCCTCGATCGTCTGCGGCATCACGGCATCATCCGCGGCCACGACCAGAACGACGATATCCGTCACGTGCGCCCCGCGGGCCCGCATGCTGGTAAAGGCGGCATGGCCCGGCGTGTCGAGGAAGGTCAGCACATCGCCGCCATCCGACGTGACCTGGTAGGCCCCGATATGCTGCGTGATGCCGCCGGCCTCGCCCGATACGACCTTCGCGTTGCGAATCGCGTCCAGCAGGGATGTCTTGCCATGGTCCACGTGGCCCATCACCGTGATGACCGGCGGACGCGCCTGCATGTCCTCGGGCTTGTCATCGACCGTGTCGATCACGTCCTCCACGTCGGCATCGCTGACACGGACGACCTTGTGGCCGAATTCCTCGATGATCAATTCCGCGGTATCGGCGTCGATCGACTGGTTCTGCGTGACCATCATGCCGTTCTGCATCAGCGCCTTGACCACGTCCCCGACACGTTCGGCCATGCGGCCCGCAAGCTCGGAGACGACGATCGTCTCGGGCAGTTGCACCTCACGGACGATCTTTTCACGCTCGTGGCTGCCGCCCATGGCCTTCTGGCGTGCGCGTTCCTGCTTGCGCTTCATCGCGGCAAGCGATTTCTGCCGGCCGCCCTCGCCCCCGGACAGCGCCTGGTTCAATGTCAGCTTGCCGGACCGGCGCCCGCCATCGTCGCGGCCCTTGCCGCGCCCGCCTTTCTGGTCGCGGTCCTTGTCCTGCTTGCGCGGCGGCTGCTTGGCCGGTGCACCGCGGCTCGGCTGCTGCTGAGGCTCGGCAGGCTGCGCGGCCGCCTGTGCTGTCGCCTTGGCGGCATCTTCGGCCTCGCGTTTCTTGCGGTTTTCCTCTTCGGCCTTGGCGCGGGCCTTTTCCTCGGCCTCGCGTTGCTCGCGTTCCTTGGCCTCCGCCTCCTCGCGGCGGCGCTGCCGCTCTTCCTCGCGGGCTTTTTCCTCGGCTTCGCGCTTGGCCTGTTCCTCGGCCTCACGCTCCTTGGCCGCCTGCAACGCCTTCATGCGGCGTTCCATCTCGGCGTCGGAAATCCCGGCCGGGCGCTTGCCGCCCCCTGCCGCCTGCGATGACTTGCCGCCACCCCCGCCGGAGGACGACCCCGCGGAGCCCGGTTTCGGTTTGACGACCCGTTTGCGCTTGGTCTCCACCACGACGTTCTTGGTCCGCCCATGGCTGAAGCTCTGCTTCACGTTCCCCGAGCGGGGACCACCACGCACACCCAAAGTCTTCTTTCCGTCGTTGTCGCTCATCTGGTCTTCTTTCCTTTCCGGCGGATCTGATCGCCGTCCGAAACGCGCAGGCCCTTCAGCCTTGCCGCCTCATGTACAACACGTTGGGCCAAACCGCCAGCACGCAGTGCCGCGTGGATCGAGGTTTGTCGCCCAAAAGCCCGCCCAAGTTCCTGAGCCGTCAACCAACCGATGTACGAGCCGCGATATGGCGTGCTCAACTTCGATTTCCCACGGTCTGACCCATCACTGGCCTGAATCAGCACGCGCGCCTCTTCCTTGGTGAGCCAATCCTTCACCTTTTCATAGCCCGATACGGCATCGCCGCCCTTACGGGCAAGGCTGATCAGGTTTACCACCCGTTGCGCCAGCTGCGCCTCCATCTGGTCGGCCAGTGCATCCGGCACCGCCACCTTCTGGCGCGCGGCACGCGAAAACAGCCCCTTGGCAACCGCCTTGTCGATCGCGGCCCGATCGGCGGTCACCCAGATGCCGCGGCCGGGAAGCTTCCCCGCGATGTCGGGCACCAGCTGCGCATCGGGGCCCGCCACGAACCGGAGAAGCTCCGCTTTCGGCCGCACTTCTCCTGTGACGATGCATTTGCGCTCGGGACCGTTCGAACGATCCTTGGGTTGCCCACCGCGACCCATGAAGCATCCCCGGAGCCTGAAAGATCAGGCCCCGGCCTCCTCTTCTTCGTCGCTGCTGACGGCGGTTTCTTCGTCATCGCCGCTTTCCAACTCCCCGGGATCGACCCATCCCAGCATGACGCGGGCGGTCATGACCATGTTCTGGGCCTCGCCGAGCGACACATCGAAGGGTTCGAGGAGGCCGTCATCCTTGACGCGATTTCCGTCAACGGTCGTCCAGCCGCCTGCAAGCTCCCAATCGGCACAGGTGGCGAAATCCTCCAGCGTCTTGACTCCATCCTCCGCCAGCGCTTTTACCATTTGGGGTGTCAGACCCTCGAAGTCAATGAGACTGTCCTCAACGCCCAGTTCCCGGGCCTTTTCAAGCGCCTCGCGCGCCTGCGCCTCCAGAACATCGCGCGCGCGCGCTTGCAATTCGTTGGCCGTGTCCTCGTCAACGCCGTCGATCACCAGAAGCTCGTCCAGTTCGACATACGCGACCTCGTCGAGATTGGTGAAGCCTTCCGACACCAGAAGCTGGGCGAAGAATTCGTCAAGGTCCAGCGCGTCCATGAACAGCTTGGTCCGCTGCTCGAAATCCTTCTGGCGGCGTTCGCTGTCCTCGGTTTCGGTCATGATGTCGATATCCAGCCCTGTCAGCTGGCTGGCCAGCCGGACGTTCTGGCCCCGCCGGCCGATCGCCAGCGAAAGCTGTTCCTCCGGAACAACGACCTCGATGCGCTCGGCATCCTCGTCAAGGACGACCTTGCTCACCTCGGCGGGCTGAAGCGCGTTCACCAGGAACGTCGGCACATCCTCGTTCCACGGGATGATGTCGATCTTTTCCCCCTGCAGTTCGTTCACGACGGCCTGCACGCGGCTGCCGCGCATCCCCACGCAGGCGCCGACCGGATCGATCGAACCGTCGTATGAAACCACGGCAATCTTCGCCCGGCTGCCCGGGTCGCGGGCGACGGCCTTGATGTCGATGATGCCGTCGTAGATCTCCGGCACTTCCATCTTGAACAATTCCGCCATGAATTCGGGCGCCGTGCGGCTGAGGAAAATCTGCGGGCCGCGCGTTTCACGCCTTACATCCTTGATATAGCAGCGAATACGATCACCGTTGCGATAGCTTTCGCGCCCGATCTTCTCGTTGCGGCGCAGCACGGCCTCGCCACGGCCGACATCGACGATCACGTTGCCATATTCCTCGCGCTTGACGATCCCGTTGATGATCGTGCCGGCGCGATCCTTGAATTCCTCGTACTGGCGTTCGCGCTCGGCCTCGCGCACCTTCTGCAGGATAACCTGCTTGGCGGATTGTGCGGCGATCCGGCCCAGTTCGACGGGCGGCACCTCGTCGGTGATCTCGTCACCCGGTACGGGGGCGGCCTGCTGATCCACACCTTCCATCAGGGCCTTGTCCGCATCGGTGGGCTTGCGAAGGATGAACCGCCGGATGTGGCGCGGCTCGGGCGCTTCACCATCCTCCGTCGGCTCGGGCTGCGAAACCCCCGACAGCACCACGACGTCTGGCCGCGCCTGCGCGATGGCCTGCGCCGCCTGATCGGTCGTGAGTTCGGCCTGGTAGTTTTCCAGCTCGTCATCCTCGGTCACGGTGCGCACCCGCGTGAAGGTGGCCCTGCCGGTTTTCCGGTCGATGCTCACCCGGATATTCATCTCGGCGCCGTACCGGCTCTTGGCGGCCCGGGCGAGGCTTTCCTCCATCGCTTCCACGACGAGACCGGGGTCGATCATCTTCTCGCGGGCCACCGCCTCGGCGGTCTGCAACAGTTCCAGCTGGTTGGCAGAAGTTATCGCCATGTCTCAATCCTCCTCGGACCCGTCGGTCTCGATCTCGTCAAATTCGTCTTGCTTCAGGCTGCCCGATTCCTTGCGCGCCTTGAGCATTTCCTTGATCAACTCGTCGGTCAGAACCAGCTTGGCATCGCTCAGCCAGTCGAATTCCAGCCCCACGGTGCCCGCGTCGATGTTGATCAGCACTTCCGACCCGTCGACACCGGCTAGAACGCCCTTGAACCGCTTGCGCCCGTCGATCAGCTCCGACGTCTCCAGCTTTGCCTCGTAGCCCTCGAAATCCTCGAAGTCCTTGAGCCGCGTCAACGGCCTGTCGATACCGGGCGAGGACACTTCGAGCGTGTAGGCATCCGTGATCGGATCCTCCACGTCCAGCACCGCGCTCACGGCGTTGGAAATCTCGGCACAGTCATTCACCTCGATCCCGCCGTCGGGCTTCTCGGCCATGATCTGCAATGTCGCGGTCTTGCCGCCCATCAGCCGTATTCGCACCAGTTCGAACCCCAGATCCTCGATCACGGGGGTGACGATCTCGGCAAGCCGGCGGTCGATGGCGGTTTTCGCGATCAGGTCGTTGCTCATGATATTTCAAACACAAAAAAACGGGCGCGCGGCCCGTCGCAGTTTCCCGGTGGTGCAAACCGGTGTGGACCCGGCAGCGCCGCTGTTGACGGGGATATACGCCCGATGCGGCGAGTCTGCAAGGGTAAAGGCGAAAGATAAGCGAATCACGCAACGCGCGGTGCCGTCACCTTCTTGACCGCTGTCGCACGGGCGCCCCGGCACGACCGCGATACCGACGCGATGCGTACGCGCCGCCGACCCACGATTTTCGGGAAAACCGGCCGTTAATAGGTCCGCGCGAGTTTTTCCATGACACCCACCAGCTCGGCGCTGATACCGGGCTCCGACAGGGCATGGCCGGCAACCGGTATCATCCGAAGGTCCGCCTTGTCCCAAGCCTGCGCCAGCCGGTACGCCGCGTCCGGCGGACAGATCATGTCATAGCGGCCCTGAACTATCGTTCCCGGAATGCTGTGCAATTTTCCCGCTTTTTCAATGATTTGGCCGTCGGTTTCAAGGAATCCGCGATTGATGAAATAGTGGTTTTCCAGCCTCGCGAATGCCCGCGCGTACTCCGGCGGGCTGTCACCGCCGACCCCGGTCGAATGCACCGTTGCCAATGCGTTTTCCC
Organism: Roseovarius halophilus (ex Wu et al. 2025); assembly: GCF_047086965.1. NCBI lineage: Bacteria > Pseudomonadati > Pseudomonadota > Alphaproteobacteria > Rhodobacterales > Roseobacteraceae > Roseovarius > Roseovarius halophilus (ex Wu et al. 2025). Next base: position 14,695 of record NZ_JBKOTX010000003.1, read on the forward strand.
ATGCAGACCACGCTTTCGCGAAACGTATTTCCTCGGTTCGATCCCCTGAAAACAGGCGGCGGTGATAGGCCGCGATCATGTCGTGTCGTTCGTTTTCGGGCACAAGCGACTGAAAACGCTCCCAAGTTTCCGGCCAGAACTTCCCCGCGCCACCGCCGTAGAACCATTCGAGCTCGTTACTGGTCATCGTGAAAACACCACGCAGCACCAGATGTTTGACCGCCGCGGGATGGGTCTGACCATAGACTAATGCCAGCGTCGCGCCCCAGCTGCCCCCGAAGACGAGCCAATCATCAATCGTTAAGGCGTTGCGGATACGTTCGATATCCGCCACCAGATGCCATGTCGTGTTGGCCTCGACACTTGCATGCGGCTTCGATCGACCGCAGCCGCGCTGATCAAACAAGATGATGCGGTATCTGGCCGGGTCGAAATAACGGCGCATCGCGGGGCTGCATCCGCCACCCGGTCCACCGTGCAAAACGATCACGGGCAACCCATTGCGGTTGCCCGACTGTTCCACGTATATCTCGTGGCCGTCGCCAACATCCAGCATGCGCCGGTCAAACGGTTCGACTGGCGGGTAAAGATATTGCACTGCGTTCTTTTGGCCCGAGTATTTGTCCATGACCGTCCTATATCGAGAACTTGAACACATGATCACATGGAGAGCAGAATGCAAGCCGCTCGAGAAACGATCGACCCCGCGGAAATAGCCAAGTTCGAGGCAATGGCCGCCGAATGGTGGGACCCGAACGGCAAGTTCCGGCCCTTGCACATGCTCAACCCCTGCCGCCTCGACTATATCACGACCCAAATCGCCGAGGAATTCGACCGCGACCTTTCGACCGATGCCCCGTTCACGGGGCTGCGCGTGCTCGACATCGGATGCGGCGGCGGACTGCTGAGCGAACCCATGGCGCGACTCGGCGCCGAGGTCGTGGGCGCCGATGCCGCCGAACGCAACATCCCGGTTGCGCAACTTCATGCTGAGCAATCAGGGCTCGACATCGACTACAGGCACACGTCCGCGGAAGCGCTCGCCGCCGCGGGGGAACGGTTCGATGCAGTTCTCAACATGGAGGTTGTCGAACATGTGGCCGATCCGCTGGCATATCTGACAGCCTGCCAGGAGTTGCTGCGCCCGGGGGGGCTGCACATCTGTTCCACGATCAACCGCAATGCCAAGAGTTTTGCGTTGGCCATCGTCGGCGCTGAATACGTGATGCGTTGGCTTCCCAAGGGAACACATGAATGGGGCAAGTTCATCACGCCCGACGAGCTGTATGATCTATTGACCCGAGCCGGTCTCGAGCCGGTGGATCGCAAGGGATTCGTTTTCAATCCGATCAGCTGGAGCTGGTCGATATCCCATCGTGACCTCAGCGTGAACTATGTCACGGCCAGCCGTCAGCCGGACCTGTCCTAGTCCTCCGCCTCGAGCTTCGACCGCAGTTCGCGCAGGACGGGCAGGGCCGACCGAACCTTTTCCTCGCCAAGTTCGCTCACCATTTCGGAAATTATGGGCGTGATTGCCGCCAAAGCGGCCTCTCGCGCCTGCCGGCCCGCCGGGCTTATCGCCACCATCTTCCGGCGTGCGTCATCCCAATCGGGGCGAATGTGAATGTAGCCCGCCCATTCCAGCTTGCTCAGCGTGTTGGTCATTGCCCCGCGCGTGACGTGAAAACTCTTCGCAAGCTGCGCGGGGCTGCGTTCCGACCCGAGGCGCGCAAGATGGTTCAGGACCGAGAAATGCGATATCTCCATGCCACGCGGCAGCACGCGGCTCAGCCTGTTCCGAATAAGCTGTTCGTTTGTCAGTATCTCGCTGAAAAGCGCGACAGCCAGGGAGTTTTTGGTTTTTTCATTCATTCAGGGCCCGGCAAAATCTGAGGTGATTCCGAAAGACGGTATGCGCTCACGCGCATTTTCGGTCGCCGCCATATCCAGATCCACCTCTACTACACCGGCATCGGCTCCGCCATCGGCGAGTATGTCACCCCAGGGCCCGACCGCCAGGCTGTGCCCGTGCGTCTGACGTTGCCGGCCATGACTGGCAGCATGTGTTCCCGTTTGGGCCGGGGCCAGTACGAAGCAGCCCGTTTCGATGGCTCGCGCCCTCAGAAGGCTTTCCCAGTGGGCAGCGCCGGTCACCGGCGAAAAGGCCGACGGAACGGCAAGGATCCGGGCACCCGCCTGCGCAAGAACACGGTAAAGGCCGGGAAACCTGAGATCGTAGCAGATTGTCATGCCGATCGTCGCGAAATCCGTTTCGCCGATGACAGCAAGGGTTCCCGGCCGGTAATTCGCCGACTCGCGGTACGTCTCGGTCTGCGAAACCGCGACATCGAACATGTGGATCTTGTCGTATCGCGCCCTGATCCCGCCATCCGGCGCAATCAGGAAAGACCTGTTGGCAAAACGCCCGTCGTGATCATCGGTGAGCAGGGCCAAGGACCCGATGAGCAGCCAGATACCATGGTCGTATGCGGTTTTCCTGAGGGCGTGCAGGGTCTGGTCGTCTTGCTCATGACGAAGGACGCTTGCCTGCCGTTCCCGGCTGGTTGATACGCAGTTCGTGACTTCGGGCGTGAGCACAAACGTCGAATTCCTGCTAACCGCTTCGGCGATCAGCGCCTTGGTTTCACGCAGGTTGACCGCGGGATCATCGCCGCTGTTAAGTTGTAGCAGCGCCGCCTTGATCACCATCAGGCGGACAACAGCATATCCAGCTTGCCGGCACGGTCAAGCGCGTACAATTCGTCACAACCGCCAACATGTAGTCCACCCACGAAAATCTGGGGTACAGTGTGCCCGCCGTTCGCGCGATCCATCATTTCCGCCTTCCGCGACGGATCACCAAGAATGTTGATCTCGGAAAAAGATACGCCCTTCTTCTTCAGCAATCGCTTGGCCGCATGGCAGAAACCGCACAATGGCGACGAATATATTTCGACGTTTTTCATGTTCTTTGTCCCGTGTTTGCTGCGTCGGCATTTAGGCATCTTTGACGACCCGTGCCAGTGTCAAGACGCATACCTCCCGTGCGCCTGCTCCATAACAAGCCTCAGCGGCGGCCGCGAAAGTGGCGCCGGATGTCATGACATCATCCACAAGAAGAACGCGGCGTTGCGCGACACGCGATGCGCGGCCGGGATGCACCTTGATCGCCTCTTCAAGGGTTCTGAACCTTTCATCGCGCCCCTTGCCGTCCAACGAACTGGTATGACGCACCCGTCGCAGGGCATCGGGACAGCATTCCATCCCCAAGTTTCTAGCGACGGCCTGCGACAAAAGGGCGGACTGGTTGAATCGGCGCCGCAGCAACCGGCGCCAGTGCAAGGGTATGGGAACGATCAGCATGTCCTCGCTCAAAATGGGTCCCGCCGATCGGGCCAGCCACGTGGCGGCCGGCCTGATCACGTCGTGGCGATCCCCATGTTTGAAAGCGAGAACCAACTTGCGCCCGTTTTCCTTGTAAATCATGGCTGCACGACCACGCGACCAAGGGCGCGCAATACGCAAACATTCATCGCAGAGTATCGTCTCGCCCCGATCTTCGCCGGGCAGGGGGGCGCCACAAGCATCACAACACAACCCCGAGATAAAAGGCGTATCCCGCCAGCATGGACCGCACAGACCGAAATCGGACATGACCTGCTGTCCGCAGATTATGCATCTCGGAGGATAGACCAGACGCAATGCGGTTTGTAAGCCTTGTTTCAAAGCACTATGTTTCATTTCATGGCTCATGCTTTGACCGACCCCGATGCGCTGGAACGCAACCGTGAAAAGGCACGGCGATCCGATGCCCTGTTCTTGCATGAATGCGCCGCCGATGACGTTAAGGATCGGCTTCAGTTGGTTAACAAAACCTTTAGCGAAGCTGCCATCGTCAGCGGCTTTCCGGAATTCTGGGGCGGGCGCTTTCCCGACGCGAAAGTCGTCCCGGACGACGCGACGGTTCCGCTTGAACAAGGCCGCCATGACCTTGTCATTCACGCGTTCGGTCTGCATTGGTCTGATGATCCTGTGGGCCAACTGGTTCAATCACGCCTTGCACTCAAGCCGGACGGGCTTTTTCTCGCTGTTTTTCTCGGCGGTCAAACGTTGCACGAATTGCGCGCCAGCCTCGCACAGGCCGAGACAGAGATACGGGGCGGCCTATCCCCGAGAATTGTCCCGATGGGTGAAATACGCGACACTGGCGCATTGCTTCAACGGGCAGGTTTCGCCCTGCCCGTTGCCGACAATCTACCGCTCGAAGTGACCTATCAGTCGACCCTTCACCTGATGCGTGACCTGAGAGCCATGGGTGAAGGAAACGCCCTGGCCGGGCGCAGCCGGAATTTCACCCCGAAATCGGTGATGTTGCGCGCCTGCGAGATATATGAACAGGTCTTCCGGAAATCTGACGGGAGCGTGCCCGCCACGTACGAACTAATATTCCTCACCGGGTGGGCACCGGACGCGAACCAGCCGAAACCGCTGAGGCCCGGATCAGCCAAGGCAAGATTGGCCGACCACCTCGGCACCAGCGAAATAAGTCTGAACGATTGACGATCGGCCCCCATCGGTTATTTCCAGTCACAATCCGAGAAACCAAGGACACCGCCCAGACATGCTCGACGCGACCCAATCGGCCATTCGCCCTCCTCATGCGCCCGACGATCATCCCGCGATCCCGCGGGCCAAGACGGGCGTGCTTATCGCCAATCTCGGAACTCCGGATCATTACAGTTACTGGCCGATGCGGCGGTACCTGAACGAATTCCTCTCGGACCGGCGGGTTATCGATTACAGCCCGTGGAAATGGCAACCCCTGCTGCAGCTCATCATCCTGACGAAGCGGCCCTTCAGCAGCGGAGAGGCCTACAAATCGATCTGGAACGAAGAGAAGGGTGAAAGCCCGTTGATGACCATTACCCGCGAACAAAACCGCAAGCTTTCCGAGCGGATGGCAGAGGTCTACGGCGATCAGGTCATGGTCGACTTCTGCATGAGGTATGGCAATCCATCGACCAAATCCAAGGTTCGCGAGATGGTCAAGGCCGGCTGCACCCGCATCCTGTTCTTTCCCCTTTACCCGCATTACGCAGGTGCCACGTCGGCAACGGCCAATGACCAGTTCTTCCGTGCACTCATGGAGGAGACGTGGCAGCCAACCGCACGGACCGTGGAACCGTATTTCCAGAATTCGCACTACATCGACGCGCTTGCCGCGTCTGTCGAGCGGGCGTATTCCAACCTTGAGAAGCGGCCTGAAATGCTGGTCGTGTCATATCACGGAATGCCGAAGCGGTACCTGATGCAAGGCGACCCGTATCATTGCCAGTGCCAGAAAACGACACGGCTGCTCAAGGAACGGTTGGGCTGGAAAGACACGGAAATCACCACGACGTTCCAGTCTGTTTTCGGACCCGAGGAATGGTTGCGGCCCTACACCGTTGAAGAGGTCGCCAGATTGGCAAAGGAAGACGGGAAAAAGAACATCGCCGTCATAGCGCCGGCATTCTCGTCGGACTGCATAGAAACGCTCGAGGAAATCAACGAGGAGATACGGGAAAGTTTCGAAGAAGCAGGCGGTGAGGAGTTCACCTATATTCCGTGCCTGAACGAGGATGATGAACACATAGATGTTTTCGCGTCCATCCTCCAGGAAAACCTCAAAGGTTGGCTGGACTGAAGCACCGCCAGCTCGGGCGCAAATTAACCCGCTTTGCCGGGTCGACACTCTCGGTCGAGCACGCTCGTATTACTCAGATGAGTAATACTTGCGTGCCAACCTTGGACATCCCGAAAAGCTCGGCAATATGTTCATTGTAAAGGCCTATGCAGCCGTTTGACGACCGTCTTCCTATCTTGCGCGTATCGTGCGTGCCGTGGATCCGGTAGTAGGTCCAGCTCAGGTACAAAGCATGGGTACCAAGGGGGTTTTCCGGCCCCGGCCCGACGTATTTCGGCCAGTCGGGATTTCTTTCAAGCATCGAGGGCGTCGGACGCCAGCTAGGCCCCTCGACCTTGCGAACCACGCGCGTGCGACCACGCCGCGTGAGTTCCTCGGACAGTGGGACACTGGACGGGTACAACTTGTAGACGGTCTCGTCCTCCGACCAGAAGTGCAAGGCTCTCGAATCGATATCGACAAGAATTGCGCCGTTTCGCAGGGTCGAGAAGTACGGTTGCCAGTCGAGGGCTCGGAAACTCGAAATGTTCCGCCTTACTCGTTCCTTGACACTCTTTTCGAATTCAACGGTGTGATCAGCGTCAAGATCCTGGGCGAGCGCCGGCGCTCCGATTGATGCGGCCGTGCCTGCTAGAAAAGACCGCCGGCTCCATGTCATCTTGACGTCTGTAGTCATTCCGCGTCCCCTTACGGGCCCTTTACGTTGAAATATGTTACCGCATTACGTTTGTGCCGTACAACCAGGATGAATGAGCGACGTTGCGCGCATGCGCATTTGAAACATCGGACGACCCCGGATAAAGCATCTGGAATCACTGAGGGAACGGCGAATATCATGACGCGTATCATTGTACTGTTGGTTGGAGTTCTTCTTTCCGTTTCCGCCTGCGCGCCACCGGCTGCAATCCAGGTGGGGCCAGACGGCAAACCATTGCCGCGTGTCTACCGTATCGAGCGCGGCGACAAGGCCGAGATACAATTCCGAATGCTCGATTCGGTCAATTCGCTACGAACCGCGGCAGGCTTGGCCCCGGTGGAGCTCAATGCGCAACTCAACGCCGCCGCCGCGACTCACTCGCGGGACATGTCCATCCAGAATCGCCCTTGGCATTTCGGCTCCGACGGGTCCTCTCCGATCGATCGCGTCAACCGGGTCGGATATGAGGGCGAACTGGTGGGCGAAAACATCTCGGAAACATACGAAACGGAACTGGAAACGCTTGCCGCGTGGATGGATGAACCGAGCACACGCCGCGTGATCCTGTCGCCCAATGCCCAAAAAATGGGGTTTTCATGGCTTCAGGAAAATAACGGCAAGATCTGGTGGACCATGGTGATGGGCACCTGACACTGCCCGATACACTACGGCATCAGCGTGATGGGCGTGCCATTCCGGACCATCGCGTAAATTGTCTCGATCTCACGATTCTTGACCGATATGCACCCCGCCGTCCAGTCAGGACCTTTCCCCCACGCCTCGCGCGATTCGCCGTGGATGAATATGTCGCCTCCGGGGTCGTCTCCTTGCGCTCTGGCGCGCGCGATGTCTGCCGCGTTAGGATAGGATATGCCGAGAGAGAGGTGAAACCTGCTATTCGGGTTCCGCCGATCGATCACGTAATGCCCCTCAGGCGTCCGGCCATCTCCGAATGACTGTTTGTGACCCTCGGGGGCGAAGCCCAGTCCCACACTGTAGGATTTCAGCACCTTGTCATCGGTCAGAAGGTGCAGCCTGCGGTCGCTCTTGTCCACGACAACTCTCGTGACTTCGGGGCCGTCGTAAGATTTGAACTTGGAGCCGCTACAAGCCGTAAGACCGACCAAGGCAGCGCACGCCACCACCAGTTTCAAGATTTTCATGCCCGTGTTTTCCGACTGCTCGATTTTTCGGGCAATTTACTTCAAATTCGGCAGGCTCGGATAGGGCATTTTTCACCGCGTGGAACTGTGTGAAAATCCTGCAACGATTTCTACGTGGGACGACCAACGGAACTGGTCGACGACCCTGACAGCATCCAGAGCATAGCCATTTTGCACAAGGGTATGCGCCTCCCGCGCGAAAGTCGCGGGATCGCAGGACACGTAGGCGATCCTCGGCACACCGGATACCGCCAACTCAGCCACCTGAGCCAAGGCGCCGGCTCGCGGGGGGTCGATCACGACAGCGTCTGCGCATCGCAGTTCGTCCCGCGTCAAAGGGTTCCGAAACAGGTCACGAGTTTCCAAGGTCAGTTTTTTCAAGCCCGGCCTGTGTCGCCAAGCCTTGTCCATCGCTGCAACCATATGCGGATCACACTCGACTGCGTGAACCGGGCCTGAAGCTGCCAGTGGTAACGCGAACGTCCCGCAGCCTGCAAACAGATCAATGATTTTTGAGGCGCTTCCGACAGTGGCCTGAACATCGGCGCGCAGCACTTGCTCACCCTCCTTCGTGGCTTGAAGGAAAGCACCCGGTGGCGGCTCAACCGGGATCGACGCGAAGTCTTGCCATGCCGGTCGTCTTTGCATGATCACTTCCGATTCCAGGCACAGGCGCGCAAGGTCAAAATTCTCCGCCAAGCCAACCAATGCCTCGCGCACCTTTTGGTCCAGCGATTTTCCGCCCTCGACATTCACGTCCAGCCCTTCGGTTGAAGAGGTCACCGTGACGGATATCGGCTGCTTGCGACTCGCCGTCAGTAGCGCCAGTTGCTCTGCCATTGGCAACGCCGCCACAAGCTCGGGGCGAAGCAGCCGGCACTCGGGTATTTCGACGACGGTATCCGACCCCTTGCCGATGAAACCGCTGGTCGCACCTTTTTTCGTGCGGCGCGCCGTCAGCTTCGCGCGCCGCCTCGACATTTCAGGCGAAACATGGGTTTCGAGGAATTCGGCGCCGAGGCCCTTTGCGCGCAGTGCGGATTTCACCACGTCGGTTTTCCAAGCTTTGAGAAAAGGATCAGACGCGTGTTGCAGTTGGCACCCGCCACACCGGCTGAAATGCGGGCAAGCAGGGGCGACCCGATCATCAGAGGGGGTGACGATCCTGATATCCTGCAGACGACCATCCACGTTCGTGCCGGTCACCACGTCACCCGGGAGGGCACCGGGAGCATATACCGGACCGGGCGCAATCCCGTCACCAAGATGGCCGAGCCGCTGCACGTCGTATAAAGTCATGAGACCTGATCCAGAAGTTCCTTACGGGAAAGCGAAAACCCTGAGTCGATCCAAATGTTTTCTAGTTTCCCGAGTTGCGTACCGAGTGCCTGGCCCGCGTATTGAGGCATTAAATCCCTCGCCTCGACAGGAAAGACCGCGGCATCGCCAGCATGCAAGGACTCCTTGAAGTCGGGCAGAGGCGGCACGCCCTGCATCGCGGCCCGGATCAGGATCATGTCACACCCGTCACGGACACCGTAACGATACCCCAGCTCCTCGGGCGTCATCGTGTTCGACGACGCACCAGCAAGCCGTTGAAGGCGGCGTGCCTGTTTTCGACTGAATCGCAAGGCCGTGGACGCCGAATTGCAGCCGAGTACGGCAAGCCTCCGCAACGCGTCCGGGGCAACGCCTGATTCCTGTTCAAGACGGACAAGCGAAGGCAGGGAGCTGTCGGTAGCACCTACAAGAATGGCTGCAAGAACACCAACGGAGCACATCGCGGCGACCGCCTGCGTCGGATCCGGGGCGCCGAGGAGTTTCGTGACCTCATGCCCGATGCGTTCGCGGGACAACCACTCAAGCCCGTCGAGGTTCGAGGCGACGGCAGCCATGCCCGCCGGATCAAGGCCGTCGGCAGGGTCTCCGTACCAAGCGTGGAACCTGAAAAACCGAAGTATCCGCAAGTAGTCCTCGCGGATTCGCCTGCATGGGTCCTCGATGAAGCGGACGTGCCTTTCGCGCAAATCCTCAAGACCGCCGAGAGGGTCGATGACAGACCCATCCGCGCGCGCGTAAAGAGCATTCATCGTGAAATCGCGGCGGCGCGCGTCGTCTTCGATATTGCTTGAAAAGGTGACTGTTGCGTGCCGGCCGTAGGTTTCGACATCGCGCCGGAATGTCGTGACTTCATATGACCTCGAGTCCACGACGATCGTGACCGTGCCATGCTCTATACCCGTGGGCACCGCCTTGAACCCGGGGCGTTCGGCCAGCGACATGACGACTTCGGGCCTCGCGTCCGTCGCGATGTCGACATCGTCAACAGGCTGATGCAGAAGGCTATTACGCACGCATCCGCCGACGAAATACGCCTGAAAGCCGGCCTCGTACAGAAGCCTGCACACGGCTTGCGAACCAGCCGTTTCTATCCAGTCCCCGCTTACTCGCATCGGGTTTCCGATACCTGTGCCATCGAGCGCAGCATACGCGCGGTTGCACCCCAGATGTAGTAGGGTCCGAACGGCACCACGTAATAATGGCGCCATGTACCCCGCCATCTGCGTTTCTGGATACTGTACCGGGCCGAATTCAAAACATGGACCATGGGAATATCGAATACTTCATCCACTTCGCCCGGCTCTGCCATAGGCTGAAAATCGGGGGCGACTGCGGCCAATACCGGCACCACGTGAAACCCGGTAACGGTTTCATGCCTCGGCAACGCGCCGATTATCGTCACATCAGACGGCGCAAGCCCGATTTCCTCCTGCGCCTCACGCATGGCCGTGGCAAACAGGTCCTGGTCACCATCGTCCATCTTCCCCCCCGGAAAAGCGATCTGGCCGGGATGATGCTTGAGCGCGGAGGATCGCTTGGTAAGGATCAACCGGGCCGAGTCTTGCCGGCACTGGACAGGAACAAGGACCGCCGCGGCGCGCAATTCGCGGCCCGGCGCGGGGATAAAATCCGAATTCAGGTCATGGTCCGACGAAGGATCATTCGACCGGTGCACATCATCCAGCAGGGTCTTGAGCACTTCAGGAGTTATCACGGCCCTTCTCTTCCGCCTCGAAGCCGACGCTGGCCGGGTCAAGCCGGTAATGCGCGCCGCAGAACTGGCAATCGGCCGTTACGACCCCCTCGTCGGTTGTCATGTTCTCGATGTCCTTGGCCGAGTAAATCGACAGGCTGTTCCTGACCCGTGCTTCGGAACAAGTGCACCCGAACCTGATCGGTTGCATGTCAAAAACCCTCGGTGCGTCTTCGTGAAAAAGACGGACGAGCAGATCAGCCGGAGAAACCGACGGACCGACAAGTTCTTGGTCCTCGACAGTATCCAACAGCATGTTGGCACGAGTCCAGTTTTCAGCGTCTTCGCCATCCACGATGTCACCCGACGTCAGCAAACCGCCCTCGCCAGAGCCGCCACCTTCCACGGATGGGGATGCTTTGGGCATGTGCTGCAACATGATGCCGCCTGCCCGCCATCCTTTCTTTCCACCCATTTCCCGGGAATTGCCGAAACTCAGAGAAAACCGCGTCGGCAGTTGTTCCGATTGGGCGAAATAGGATTCGGCACAGGAACTCAGGCTTGCGCCGGCAATCGGGGTGATACCCTGGTACGGCTCGGTCCCACGGCCCTGATCTATCATGAACGCGAAGTAGCCATCGCCCAGTTGCCCGAACGGGCTGGCCGTCGTCAAACGTGTTTCATCGAAACTGGCGTAAGCGCGAATATGCGCCGGGTCGCCTTCTTTCTCGGGTGCGAAATAATCGGTCGCGATCATGCGGACAGGGCCGTTCGACTGCACTTGCAGCGACAGCTTCCAGCGAAGCTTGATTGTCTGACCGATCAGCGCGGTAAGCACCGCCATCTCTGCAACGAGGAATTCGACCTGCGGAGGATAGTCTTTTTGGTCGAGAATTCCTTCCAGTACACCGTCCAGCCGGGCAACCCGCCCACGAATGTCCGCGTTGTCCAACTGGAACGGCAGGACGGTATCGTCCCAGGCGATCTTTTTTCCAAGCATAGCGGGGTTTCCTCTCGGGGCAGGGGGTGGCATACCGCGTCAATGTAGTCAGGACAAGCCATAGACCAATGGCACTAAAATCATGATACGACGCTTTGGGCAAAATCCTGTCACCGGGGTCAGGTACCATCATCGCCCCGGTGCCTACGTCATGATACCGCGAAATGGACGGTTGTTGGTGACCTATCAGGAAAACCCGGTGCCGGAGTTGCAGTTACCCGGCGGCGGTATTGATGCGGGCGAGTCCCCGTTGCAGGCCCTGTACCGCGAGGTTCTCGAAGAAACCGGATGGAAGATCGGCCGCCCGCGGCGGGTCGGCGCGTTCCGCAATTTCACGTTCATGCCAGAATACGAAAAATGGGCCGAGAAAGTCTGCTTGATCTACATCGCCGAGCCGGTCCGGCGGCTCGGGGCTCCGGCCGAGAAAGGCCATAGCGCTCACTGGATCAAACAAGCGTCTGCGGCGCGCGACCTAGCAAGCCCCGGTGACCGGTTTTTCGTCAACCGGGTTCTGAGCAAGCTTTGAAATCCAGCAGGATAGCCGATACATCATCTGCCATCTCGTCCGTGCCGGAAAAGCCGACCAGACGTCGGACCAGTTTTTCAAGACAAGCCTCTCCGGTAATGTCTCCGAGGCCCTGCATGATCCCTTCGAGTCCGCTTTCACCCAGCATCTTGCCGGATTGATCAGCACACTCCGAAATGCCATCCGAATAGATCAAAAGCCGATCACCGCTGTGTAACTTCACCTCGAACTGCTCGTAAACCGCGCCGTCTACCAAGCCGACCGGCAACCCCCCGTCACCGACCATACGCAGGCATCCGTCCGCAGTTTGAAGCAGCGGACAAGGGTGCCCAGCCTGTGTCATCGTTACGATCCCGGTTTCAAGATCGACATCCGAGAGAAGCAATGTAAAGTAATGCTCAGTGTCAATTTCCCCGATAATTAGCTCGTTGAGTATTGAAACGGTTTCCGCCGGCGCCCGCGGGACATAACTGCCGTCCGCGGATTTCCTGAGCGCGACATTCTGGTCCGGCGCGGTGGCAGATAGGTAGCCAGCCAGCCGTGCCGTCATCAGGGCCGAGCTCACACCATGACCGGAAACATCAATGGCGTACAGCCCGACCCGGGTTGAGGAAACGGGAAACATGCCGACAAGATCACCACCCACGTGACCACTTGACCGCAAAAGAAAACTCGCCTCCGCGCAACCCAGATCGCGGTAGGTTTCGTTTACAAGAGATTGCTGAAGCTTCTTTGCCTCAAGAAGGTCATTCTCCAAAGCCTGGTAAAGGCCTTGAAGCTCTGTCAACGTGGAGGCCAGCAGGTGGTTCTTTTCTTTCAATGCCCTTTCGCTTCGCAAGATACGGTCGCCGGCTGAGATCCTTGCACGCAGTTCGGCTGCGTTCACGGGCTTGGTGAGAAAATCATCGGCGCCGGAGTCCAGTCCTTTCGCGATATCCTCTTTCTCGCTCTTGGACGTAAGCAAGATGAAGTAGACATAATTTTCACCGCTCATCTTCCGGAATTCCCTGCAAAATTCCGGGCCGGTGACACGCGGCATCATCCAGTCACTCAACACAAGATCAGGAACCCATTCCGCGCACATCGCAAAGGCTGCATCCGCCGACTCGGACTCCCGGACATCGAAACCCCAACCTGTCAACAAAGCGGCCAAGATGCGCCGTTGAGCCGCGCTGTCATCGACCACGAGCACACGGCGCAGACAGCGAATGTCGCCTTCTTTTTCTGCCGAGCAACTGTCCGAAGGTGCACTCAACTGATACTCCGATACCGATCTCGGCTTTTCTAGCCAGCATCATTTTAAGATAGGATGAATCCCGAACAGACCTGAAATCCCGGCTGCCGTTGCCGAAATTTTAAGTATTGCGCGGGAAAATACCCGCAACGCTAGGGGCATGGATCATGTTGATTGACTGGAACAGGGTATCTGAATTGCGGTCGGAAATCGGCGGGAACGATTTTTCGGACGTTGTTGCGCTCTTCATCGAGGAGGTCGAAGACATGCTCGATCAGTTCAATAGCGCGACAGAAGCCAACGATCTCCAGGCTCAGCTTCATTACCTCAAGGGCAGCGCGCTCAACTTGGGTTTCCATGCATTCGCGAACGCATGTCGTTCCGCGGAATCGAAAGTGGCGATCGAAGGCCCTGCCGCGATTGACAAAAAAGAGATCCTCGAAGGTTTTCAACAGTCAAAATCCGAATTCCTGAAATCGGTAGAGATCTGACACTCATGCTAGATCAGGAATTCCGACAGGACCTTGTCGTCTGTGATATCCCGGTAGGCGAAACCGATGGCGTCGAGTTTCACAGACAGGTGTTCGAAATTTTCAGGGGTAGTGGTTTCGATGCCGATCAGCACGGAGCCGAAATTCCGCGCCGACTTCTTGAGGTATTCGAAGCGGGCGATATCGTCGTCCGGGCCAAGGACCCCAAGGAAATCCTTGAGCGCACCCGGTCGCTGAGGCAGGCGGAGAATGAAATACTTCTTCAGACCCGAGAACCGCTGAGCGCGTTCCTTCACCTCGGGCAAACGTTCAAAATCAAAATTTCCGCCGGATGTGACACAGACAACCGTTTTTCCAATGATATCGCCTGCAATGTCTTTGAGCGCATCCACCGAGAGGGCACCTGCCGGCTCCAGAACTATGCCCTCCACGTTCAACATGTCGAGCATGGTTGTGCACAGCCGATCCTCGTCGACCGAGATGACCCTTGACGGCTCCATGCTCCTGAGATGTTCGAATGGTCGATCGCCGATCTGGGCCACCGCAGCCCCATCGGCAAAGTTCTCGACATGCTCCAGCCGAACGGGGTGGCCAGCCCGAAGCGCCGCCGCCAGACACGCCCCGCCTTTCGGCTCAACCAACGTCAAGGGGCACTGGTTTCCGAAATACCGCATCGCCCCCGAGGACAATCCCCCGCCACCGACCGGCATCACCACCGTATCAGGAAGTCCTTCGTGCTGCTGCTCGATTTCGACAGCGACGGATGCCTGACCTTCGACAACGTCCTTGTCATCGAACGGCGACAGGAAATGACCGCCGACCTCCGCGCAATAGGCTTTGGCGGAACCGAGCGTATCATCAAAATAATCCCCGGTCAGCCTGACATGAACCGCGTCCGCGCCGAAGTTCTTGGTCTTGTCAATTTTCTGCCTCGGCGTCGTCACCGGCATGAAGATCGTGCCCTCGACGCCAAGATAGCGGCACATGAACGCAACCCCCTGCGCGTGATTGCCCGCACTTGCACAGACAAAATGCGTCTTTTCAGGTGATTGCGCAAGTACCTTGCGCATCGCGTTGAAGGCGCCACGCAGTTTGTAGGACCGTACCGGTGTCAAATCCTCGCGCTTGAGCAGGATGTTCGCCTTGTATCGTTCCGACAAATGTTCATTGCGTTGAAGCGGGGTGGGTTGGAAAACGGCACGCATCCCGTCTGTGGCGTCCTGGGCGGCTTTGCGAAAATCTGTCATGTAACAGTGCTTGGCCCAACGGGCAGGTCATGACAAGACCCTTTGCCTGATACGCCCTGTACCTTGCCCAGCTGGGCAAAAACCGGTAAGCGCCGCTGCGGCAAAGCTGAAAAGGAAGCAACAGATGTCCGCGCCCAAGAAAGTTGTACTGGCCTATTCCGGTGGGCTCGATACCTCGATCATCCTGAAATGGCTTCAGACGGAATATGGCTGCGAGGTTGTCACCTTCACCGCCGACCTGGGCCAGGGTGAGGAGTTGGAGCCTGCGCGCCAGAAAGCGGAACTACTTGGAATAAAACCGGAAAATATCTTCATCGAGGATATTCGCGAAGAGTTTGTCCGCGACTTTGTCTTTCCGATGTTCCGTGCGAACGCGGTGTACGAGGGGCTTTACCTGTTGGGCACCTCGATCGCGCGCCCGTTGATTTCCAAGCGCTTGGTCGAGATCGCGAAAGCGACCGGGGCGGATGCCGTCGCCCACGGGGCCACCGGTAAAGGCAACGACCAGGTAAGATTTGAACTGGCGGCCTATGCCCTTGACCCGGATATCAAGGTGATCGCGCCGTGGCGGGAATGGGATTTGACGAGCCGGACCAAACTCCTTGATTTTGCAGAGAAAAACCAGATCCCGATCGCCAAGGACAAACGCGGCGAGGCACCTTTCAGCGTAGACGCGAACCTGCTGCACACCTCGAGCGAGGGCAAGGTCCTTGAAGACCCGGCCGAGATGGCGCCCGACTATGTTTACCAACGAACGACCGATCCGGAAAAGGCGCCTGACAAACCCGAGTTCCTGGAAATCGGCTTTGAAAAAGGGGATGCCGTCAGCCTCAACGGTGAGGCCCTGAGCCCTGGCAACCTGTTGACAAAGCTGAATGAATTCGGGGGCAAGCACGGTATCGGCCGGCTTGACCTGGTCGAGGGGCGGTTCGTGGGCATGAAAAGCCGCGGCATTTATGAAACCCCCGGCGGCACGATCCTGCTGGAAGCGCACAGGGGAATCGAGCAGATCACGCTGGACCGCGGCGCCGCGCACCTGAAAGACGAGCTGATGCCGCGCTACGCCGAGATCATCTACAATGGTTTCTGGTACAGCCCGGAACGCGAAATGTTGCAGGCGGCCATTGATCAGTCCCAACATCATGTATCGGGCACCGTCCGGGTGAAACTGTACAAAGGGTCCGTTCACACCGTTGGCCGCTGGTCGGAGAACAGCCTTTATTCCGAGGCGCATGTTACGTTCGAAGACGATGCCGGGGCCTATGACCAGAAGGATGCCGCCGGCTTCATCCAGCTCAACGCGCTGCGGCTGAAACTGCTCGCGGCACGGGATCGGCGGTTGAAAGGCTAGAAACGGGCTTCGGCACCGCGTCGGTATCGCAAGGGTATCGCGTCGGTGCCGGCACGTCAGATCCGGACCTCGGCAAGGCGCTCGTAATGGGGCATCGCCGCCCGTGCCAAGCGGGCCCCACACTCATCCAACCGGGGCAGATCGCCCTCGGCCGGCGCAAAACCCGTGGAGCGATGGACAGCCCCATACCAATGCGCGGCCCAGACACCGTCGGCCGCGTGCCCGCCCGCGGGCCAGGACAGCATCGCCGGGTCCCAATCGAGGCCGAGGGCCTGACACAGACGTTTGAGCATGGTTTCGGGACTGCGCCGGATATCGCCCGAATCGATCACGATCGGATCACCGCCCGCGGCGTTTACCCGATCATAGAGTTCCGCCTGCTGGACAAAGCCGATATCCGACAGCGCCGGGTTGTCGTACTTGGCCGAGAAGCTGGCAGCGACACGGGCGGGATGCCGGATAAGAAAAACGTTCCGCATCTCGGTGATCCAGTCGCGGCGGATGCCGGCGATCATGTGTTGCGACATGTGCTTTTGATAGAAATGCGGTTTGCCGGCCGGAACCGGACCGAGCAATGCGGATATGACCTTTTCCGGGTCCGTGGGTTGCGCGGCAAGAATCATGTCGCGCATCGGATGCCCAAGCCCGGTGCGTGCCAGATAGCTTGCGTAGAACGGTTCATCCACCACCGCGCAATCAGCCCGCGCGCCAAACGAATACATCATCGCTGTAGACAGGTTTCGCGGGCCGGACCACATCGCGATGCGCATGTCACGCCCCCTTCTTGGCGCGGCTGCCATGGTGGTGCGACGCGTCGTCGGCTTGCATTGTACCCGTATCCCTGTTTTGACCGACCCGGTCGGAAGCCGTAGCTGCCCCCGGCGACGGGCGCAATCCTCTTGAAAGGGTCACGAAATGGATGCTGGTTTCTGGCATAGCCGGTGGGAAAACGCACAGATCGGGTTTCACGAAGGGACGGTGAACCGAATGCTGGCGGCGCATGTCGGCAGATTGCCGGTACCCGCCGATGCCCGGGTCTTTCTGCCCCTGTGCGGCAAGACACGCGACATAGCGTGGCTTCTTTCACGCGGCTTCCGGGTTGCCGGGGCGGAGTTGAGCGAAATCGCCGTACGGGACCTCTTTGATGAAATGGGTGTGACCCCCGAGGTCACGAACATGGGAAAGATGAAACGCTACGCGGCGGGGGATGTGGATATTTTCGTCGGCGACATCTTTGACCTAGGCCCCGACGTGCTGGGGCCGGTCGATGCCGTGTTCGACCGTGCGGCACTGGTGGCTTTGCCGGAGGACATGCGCGCACGCTACACCCGCCACTTGGCCGAGATCACCCGGCAGGCACCGCAGATCCTCGTGACTTTCGACTATGATCAGGGCCTGATGGACGGGCCACCATTCGCCGTGCCCGATGGCGAGGTCGAACGGCTCTACGCAGCGCGTTTCGATGCGGTGATCATCGACGATCAAGACGTTGCCGGCGGTCTGAAAGGCCGGTGCCCCGCCCGGGAAAAGGCATGGCTGATCTGGGACCGTCAGGCTGTTTCACGCTGAATGAGAGCCTTGTAGAGCATCTGGATCCGCTTGGTCACGGGGCCGAGCTGCCCGTCACCTATCTGGCGGTGGTCAACGCTGCCCACAGGGGTTTGCGCGCCGAAAGTGCCGGTGAGGAAGGCTTCGTCGGCGCCGTATGTGTCGACGAGTGAATAATTTCGCTCATGAACCGGGATCCCGTTTTCACGGCACAGGTCGATTACCTTCTGACGGGTGATGCCGTTCATGCAGTAATCGCCCGTGCTCGTCCAGATTTCACCCTTGCGGACAATGAAGAAATTGCAGGCGTTGGTGGTATTCACGAAGCCGTGCACATCCAGCATCAACGCCTCGCCGGCGCCGGCCTTTTCGGCGGCAATGCAGGCGAGGATGCAGTTGAGCTTGGAATGTGAATTCAGTTTCGGATCCTGCGACATGGGCAGGCCGCGGATGTGCGGAACGGTTGCAAGACGGATCGGCCGGGCGATTTGCGGTTTCGAATGTTCCATGACGATCGTGATCGTGGGCCCCTGCCGCGACAGGGAGGGGTGCTGGAACGGCCGCGTCTTGGGCCCGCGCGTCACCATGAGCCGGGCATGCGCATCGGTTTCCATGCCGTTGGCCCGTTGCGTGTCTGTTAGTGCCTGAAAGACTTCCTCGCGCGCCATGCCGATGTCGAGGTCGATGGCCTTGGCGGCTTCGAACAGGCGGTCCAGATGCTCTTCTGCGAATGCCCATTTGCCGTTGTAGAGTCGCAATCCCTCCCAGACACCGTCCCCGAGCATGAAACCGCTGTCGAAGACGCTGACCTTGGCATCTTCCTTGGGCACGATATCGCCATTCAGCCAGATCCTGATGTTCTCGTTCCGGACATCCTCGTCGGCTTGGTGCGTGGTCTGATGGTCGGTCATCGCCGTCTCCGTGGTTCCCGCGCCGCCGCGCTGTCCCGGATCCGGCGCGACACCGTAATTGTACCACCCTCAACCGAAAGTCACGAGAGGTTGTCTTGGAGGTGACGACAGGGCGGTGCAGACTGAAGGAACGTAAACAGGAGGAAAATCGACATGATGACGGAGTCACGCTGGTTACGGGCTGTTATGCTTGCCACGCTTGTCGGGTTCGGGGTCTTGATCAAATGGGCGGACGTATTCATGATGGGCATCAACCCTTGAAGGTGTTTGCCGTGTCGATCACCGGAATGGTCTTGGTCACCGCGAGGCGGGCGACCGAACTGGCGAACGCGCCGGCGGCCCGGGGCCGCCGTACGCACGGGCAGCACCGTTAAAGTGATTTCCGTTGGTGGCGCTTGGATAATGTATCATCCCGGGTGGCAGGCCCGTCATCACCGTGCCGATATATGATCAGCCAACCTTGCACGCCGCCAGAACAGCCATATTCAGAATGTCTGTCGCCGTCGAGGTGGACGAACAGATCTGGATGGACTTGTCGACGCCGGACAGGATCGGTCCGATGACCGTGGCGCCCGCCATTTCCTGCATCAGCTTGACCGAGATCGAGGCGGAGTGGCGCGCGGGCACGACAAGGATGTTGGCCGGGCCGCTGAGACGCTGGAAAGGATATGCGTCCTGCGCGGCGGGATTCAGCGCCACGTCCACGGTCATTTCGCCTTCGAACTCGAAATCGACGCCGCGCGCCTCCAACACTTGCGGCGCGCGGTGCATCTTCTCTGCGCGTTCGGAACGCGGATAACCGAAGGTCGAAAAGGAAACGAAGGCGACCCGGGGCTCCAGCCCCAGATGCCGAGCCACGTCAGCCCCGCGCGTGGCGATGTTGGCAAGGTTTTCTTCGTCCGGCCATTCATGCACCAGCGTGTCGGCGATCATCACGATCCGACCCTTGTGCAGCAGCGCCGTGACACCGGCCGCACCATGTTCCGCGTCGGCATCGAACACGTGATTGATCAGCCCCATCACGTGCGCCGATTTCCGTGTCGCGCCGGTCACCAGCCCGTCACCGTGGCCATGCGCCAGCATCAGGGCCGAAAAAACATGCCGGTCCCGCGCGGCAAGGCGATGAATGTCGTGCCTGTCATGGCCGCGGCGCTGAAGGCGGCGATAGAGGAACTCCTTGTAATCCTCCAGCCGATCCGTCCTGGCCGCGTTCGTCACTTCGAGCTCGCGCACGGCGTCCCCGAGGCCGGCGGCTTCGAGTTTCTCGCGCACATCGGTGTCACGGCCGATGACGATCGCCTTGCCGAAGCCCGCCCGCTGGTACTGGACGGCGGCGCGCAGAACGCGGGGATCGTCTCCTTCGGCAAATATCATGCGGGCCTGCGCACGCCGCGCGCGCGCGTTGATCGAACGCATGATGCTGGCCGTCGGATCCATCCGCGCCTTGAGCGAGACCTGATAGGCATCCATATCGACGATCGGCCGCCGCGCCGCGCCTGTATCCATGCAGGCCCGTGCCACCGCGGGCGGGATCGTGTGGATAAGGCGCGGATCGAAGGGCGTGGGAATGATGTAGTCGCGCCCGAAGCTGAGCTTGCGGTTATAGGCCATGGCGACCTCGTCGGGGACATCCGCACGGGCGAGCTTGGCCAATGCCTCGGCGCAGGCGATCTTCATCTCGTCATTGATGGCACGCGCGTGCACGTCGAGCGCCCCCCGGAACAGGTAGGGAAAGCCGAGAACGTTGTTCACCTGGTTGGGGTAGTCCGAGCGACCGGTCGCGACGATGGCGTCGGCACGCACTTCGTGCGCTTCTTCCGGCGTGATTTCCGGATCGGGGTTGGCCATCGCGAAAATCACCGGGTCCTCGGCCATCGAGGCGACCATCTCGGGGGTCACCGCGCCCTTGACAGACACGCCGAGGAAGACGTCAGCGCCCTTCATGGCCTCTTCCAGCGTGCGCAGTTCCGTCTTGATGGCATGGGCGGATTTCCATTGGTTCATGCCATCTGTCCGGCCTTGGTAGATCACGCCCTTCGTATCGCAGGCGATACAGTTCTCGGGCCGGGCTCCCATGGCTTTCAGCAGTTCGATGCAGGCGATCCCGGCCGCCCCCGCGCCGTTGAGGACGATGCGGCAATCCTCGATCTTCTTGCCGGAAATGTGCAGCGCGTTGATCAGGCCGGCGGCACAAATCACCGCCGTACCGTGCTGGTCATCATGGAAGACGGGGATATCCATGATTTCCTTGAGGCGCTGTTCGATGATGAAACATTCGGGCGCCTTGATATCCTCGAGGTTGATCCCGCCGAAGGTCGGCCCCATCAGGCGCACCGCGTCGATGAAGGCGTCCGGATCCTCGGTATCGAGTTCGATGTCGATCGAATTGACGTCGGCAAACCGTTTGAACAGCACGGATTTGCCCTCCATCACCGGCTTGGACCCGAGCGCGCCGAGATTCCCGAGGCCCAGAACGGCCGTGCCGTTGGATATGACCGCCACGAGGTTTCCCTTGTTGGTATAATCATAAGCCAGCCCGGGATTGTTCGCGATCTCCTCGCAGGGGACAGCCACGCCCGGAGAGTACGCAAGGCTGAGGTCGCGCTGCGTGGTCATGGGCACAGTCGCCTGAATCTCGAACTTGCCGGGGCTCGGCTCGTGATGGAAGGCGAGAGCCTCTTCGCGGGTGAACTTGGGTTTGGACATGTCACGGGCCTGATTGGTGTGTCGGTTTCACGACTGCATAGCGGGGGTTCGGCCCGGGCTCAACTGCATCGCGCTTTTGGGTTTCAGACAGGGCCCAGCATTTGTAAGGTCCGGGACGAATGAACGGGGGGCCGGGCGTGACATCCGCGACATCAGCCGCGACGCCGATGATGGCGCAGTATCTGGAAATCAAGGAGCAGTATCCGCAAGCTCTCCTGTTTTACCGGATGGGCGATTTCTACGAGCTTTTCTTCGACGACGCGGTTGCAGCGGCGGAAGCGCTTGATATCGCGCTGACGAAACGCGGCAAGCATATGGGCGAGGATATCGCCATGTGCGGCGTGCCTGTGCACTCGGCCGAGAGCTACCTGCTGACATTGATCCGCAAAGGGTTCCGGGTGGCCGTCTGCGAGCAGATGGAAGACCCGGCCGAAGCCAAGAAGCGCGGGTCAAAGGCGGTGGTCAAGCGCGAGGTCGTGCGGCTGGTCACGCCCGGGACGCTGACCGAGGAAAGCCTGCTCGAAGCGCGTCGCCACAATTTCCTTGCCGCCTATGCCCGCATCCGGGGCGAGGGGGCGCTGGCGTGGGTCGATATTTCGACAGGGGCGTTTCACGTGATGCCGCTGACAGCGGCCCGGCTTGGCCCCGAACTGGCGCGGCTGAGCCCGAGCGAAGTGGTGCTTGCAGAGGGCGACAAATGTGATCTGGGTGATATCGTGACTGACTCGGGCGCCGCGGTTAGTGAACTGGGGCGGGCCGCCTTTGACAGCACCGGGGCGGAAAACCGTCTTTGCGAATTGCTCGGGGTTGGCACGCTGGAGGCGTACGGCCAGTTCACGCGGCCCGAACTGGGCGCCATGGGGGCCATCGTCGAATATCTCGAGCTCACGCAGAAGGGCCAGCTGCCCTTGCTGCTGCCCCCTCAGCGCGAGGCGCGTGCCGGCGGGATGCAGATCGACGCGGCCACGCGGCGGAACCTCGAACTGACCCGATCCATGAACGGCGGGCGCGCGGGATCGCTGCTGGCCGCGATAGACCGGAGCGTGACAGCCGGCGGCGCGCGCCTGTTGGAGCGGCGCCTTTCCAACCCGTCACGGGTGCTGTCAGTGGTGCAGGACAGGCTGGATGCCGTGGAATTCGCCGTGGCCGACGCGACCTTTGCCGAGGATTTGCGCGCGACGCTTCGCAAGGTGCCGGACCTCGACCGGGCCTTGTCGCGCCTTGCGCTCGACCGTGGCGGGCCACGTGACCTCGCGGCGATCCGGAACGGGCTGGCACAGGCCGCCGAGATCGCGGGTATGGCCGCTATGCGCGATATGCCCGGGCTGCTTGCGACGGCGACCGGCGCGCTGTCGGGGCATGACACGCTGCGCGACCTGCTGGATCAGGCGCTCGTGGCCGAACCGCCCCTTCTGGCGCGCGATGGCGGATTCATCGCCCCCGGGCATGACGAGGAACTGGACGAGATGCGCCAGCTGCGTGACGAGGGCCGCAGCGTGATCGCCGGGATGCAGAGCGAGTACCAGCAGCTGACCGGCATCCAGAGCCTGAAGGTCAAGCACAACAATGTTCTGGGATACTTCGTCGAGGTCACGAGCGTTCATGCCGACAAGATGCTGTCGCCGCCCCTGAGCGAGACGTTCAAGCATCGGCAGACGACGGCGAACCAGGTGCGGTTCACGACCGTGTCGCTGAGCGAGATGGAAACGAAGATCCTGAACTCGGGCGGGCGGGCGATCGAAATAGAAAAACGGCTCTATGACATCCTGAAACACGCAATTCTGGAGCGGTCTGCCGAGATTTCACAAGCCGCGCGCGGACTGGCCGAGATGGATATCGCGTTTGGTCTGGCCGACCTTGCCCGCGGCGAGGCATGGTGCCGGCCAAGGGTCGATGAAAGCCGGACTCTGGATATCCGTGGTGGCCGCCACCCCGTGGTCGAGATGTCGTTGCGCAGCTCGGGTGAACCCTTCATCGCGAATGATTGCCAGCTGGGGATCGACAGCGATGTCTGGCTGCTGACCGGGCCGAACATGGCCGGCAAGTCCACGTTCCTGCGGCAGAATGCGCTGATTGCGGTTCTGGCGCAGATGGGCAGCTTCGTGCCGGCGTCGAGCGCACATGTCGGGCTGGTCAGCCAGCTTTTCAGCCGGGTGGGCGCGTCCGATGACCTGGCGCGGGGGCGGTCCACCTTCATGGTGGAAATGGTGGAAACCGCCGCGATCCTCAACCAGGCGGATTCAAGATCACTGGTGATCCTCGACGAGATCGGACGCGGCACGGCGACATATGACGGGCTGTCCATCGCGTGGGCCACGCTGGAGCATCTGCGGGAGGTCAACGGCTGTCGCGGCCTGTTCGCGACGCATTATCACGAGTTGACCACGCTGAGCGAGAAGCTCGACCGGGTCGACAACGCCACCGTGTCGGTCAAGGAACATGAGGGCGAGGTGATCTTCCTCCACGAGGTGCGGCGCGGCGCGGCCGATCGCAGCTACGGGATACAGGTGGCAAAGCTGGCGGGTTTGCCGGACCCCGTCGTCGAGCGCGCCCGGGTGGTGCTGGACGCGCTCGAGAAAGGCGAAAGGGAAGGGGGCAGCGCACAGAAAGCCCTGATCGACGATCTGCCGCTGTTTTCCGCTTCACCCCCCGTCATGACGCCTCCGAAAGCGGATTCCGGCGTGGACAACAGATTGGCCGACATACTGCCGGACGACCTGACACCGCGCGAGGCGCTGGACCTGGTCTATGAACTGAAGGCGATCGCGAAGGGTTCCTAGACAGGCCGCACCCGCGATTATCCTTGATTGGACGAAACGCCCACCTGCGCCGGGCGCAAGATACGGTCATGCAGCATGAATCCTTCGGCGGAGACCTGAATGATCTCGCCGGCGGTCGTGCCGGGCACCGGCGCCTCGAACATCGCCTCGTGCTGTTGGGGGTCGAACTTGTCCCCGACTTCGGGCGAGATCGGCACGATGCCGTGCTTGGAAAACACGCTCAGCAGTTCCCGGAGGGTGAGTTCCACGCCTTCGATGAGCGCGCCGGCGGCTTCCTTCTGCTCGTCGGAGACGGAGCCGAGGGCGCGTGTCATGTTGTCATAGACGGGCAGCATGTCCCGCGCCAGCTTGGATCCGCCGTAATTCTCGGCCTCTGTCCTGTCTTTCTGGGCACGCTTGCGCGCGTTTTCGGCATCGGCGAGGGCACGCATGAACTTATCCTGAAGCGCGTCGCGCTCGGCCCGCAGCGAGTCGAGGTCCGCCTCCTCTTTCGAGATGTGGACTTCGGATTCCGCATTCTCCTCGGCTTCGGCCGCTTCGATATCGTCCAGAAAGTTTTCTTCCTTGGGCTCTGCCATTTGTCACCTCTAGCTTCGGTCCGCGATCAGTTTACCGACCAACTGCGCCGTATAATCGACGATCGGCACGATCCGACCGTAATTCAGGCGGGTAGGGCCGATCACCCCGACCGCGCCAACAATCTTACGATCCGCGTTCATATATGGAGAGACCACCAGAGAGGAACCCGAAAGTGAGAAAAGTTTATTCTCGGAGCCGATAAAAATGCGCACACCCTCGCCTTCGTCTGTCAGTTCAAGAAACTCCGCGATGTCCCGCTTGCGCTCGAGGTCGTCGAACAGGTTCTTTATCCTGTCGAGATCTTCCTGCTCGACTTCCGAATCAATCAGGTTGGCGCGGCCCCTCACGATCAGGCGTTCGTAATTCTCCGCTTCGTCGTCCCATACGGCCAGGCCGCTTTGAACGAGGTCCTGCGCGAGCTTGTCGATTTCCTGCCGCCGATCCTCGATCTGGCGGGCGATGACCGTTTGCAGATCCGATAGGGTCCGGCCCTCGATCAGGGCATTCAGGAAATTCGCCGCCTCGCGCATCGAACTGGGGGTCTGACCCGGTGGCGGCGTGAAAATGCGGTTCTCGACATGACCGTCGCCGAATACCAGCACCACGAGCGCCCGGTCATGGCCCAGTGCCACGAACTCGATATGCTTTATCGGGGCCTCGTGTTTCGGGGCCAGCACCAGCGAGGCGCTGTGTGTGACACCCGACAGCGCGGATCCGACCCTGTCCAGAACGCCGCCAACATCCTGTGAATTGCTGCCCAGTGTCGCGTCGATCATCGCACGGTCGGTATTTTCGAGATCACTGATTTCAAGCAACCCGTCCACGAACATGCGCAGGCCGGTTTCCGTCGGGACGCGCCCCGAACTGACGTGAGGGCTGCCAAGCAGCCCGAGATATTCGAGATCCTGCATGACATTGCGGATGGTGGCCGCGCTGACCTTTTCGGTGAAATCGCGCGTCAACGTCCTCGACCCGACCGGATCACCGGTGGCCAGGTAGGATTCGACCACGCGCCGGAAAACTTCCCGCGAGCGGTCGTTCATTTCGGCGAGTATCCTGCCGGTGTCTTTCATCTCGGGTTTGCCATTGCTCCGTCGAGTCCTAATGACGGCATTACGGGGTGGTCAATCGGGGTTGCTAATCGACTTGTCACGGCTATATGCCGATAGCCGTACAAGAGAGAGGATCAGCCATGCGGCCTTCGGCTAGAGATTTAAGCGAAATGCGGCCGGTTTCAATCGAAACCGATATAACAAAGCACGCCGAAGGGTCCTGCATGATCCGTGTCGGGGATACACACGTGCTTTGCACCGCGACGGCAGAGGACCGGGTGCCGCCCTTCATCAAGGGCTCAGGCCTTGGCTGGGTGACTGCGGAATACGGCATGCTGCCGCGCTCCACCACCAGCCGGATGCGGCGCGAGGCGACAGCCGGCAAACAGGGCGGCCGCACCGTGGAAATCCAGCGGCTGATCGGCCGCTCGCTGAGAGCCGGCGTTGACCGCGTGGCCATGGGCGAACGGCAGATAACCGTGGATTGCGACGTGATCCAGGCCGACGGCGGGACACGCTGCGCCGCGATCACGGGTGGCTGGGTGGCGCTGAAGCTGGCGGTGAACAAGCTGATCAAGGCCGGGGATATCATCACGGACCCGCTGATCGCCCCTGTCGCCGCGGTTTCGTGCGGCATTTATGCCGGGCAGCCCGTTCTTGATCTGGATTATCCGGAGGACAGTGAAGCCGGCGTTGACGGCAACTTCATCATGACGGGCGAAAAACGTCTGATCGAAGTTCAGATGAGTGCCGAGGGCGAAACCTACAGCCGGGACCAGATGAACAAGCTGCTTGATCTTGCCGAACAGGGCGTGGCGGAACTGACCGCTGTCCAGATGGCCGCCGTCGATGCGTAAATTCGAGGGCGATACGCTTCTGGTGGCGACGCACAATGCAGGGAAGCTGGAGGAGATCGACAGCCTTCTCGGACCTTTCGGGGTCACCGTCGTCGGCGCGGCGGAAAAGGGCCTTGGCGAACCCGACGAAACGGAAGCGACTTTCGTCGGCAATGCACGCATCAAGGCGCACGCTGCCGCGCGTGCCACCGGCCTGCCCGCACTGTCCGACGATTCGGGGATCGTGATAGACGCACTGGACGGGGCGCCCGGTGTTTACACGGCGGATTGGGCCGAAACAGAGACTGGTCGCGACTTCGTCATGGCGATGGCCAAGGCGCACGACCAGTTGCTTGAGAGCCGGACACCGAAGCCGTGGACCGCACGGTTCTGCTGTACTCTGGTTCTGGCGTGGCCGGACGGCCATGACGAGGTGTTCCCCGGCACGGTGGAAGGGCAAATCGTATGGCCGATGCGCGGGGCGCAAGGTCATGGATATGACCCGATTTTCCAGCCGGACGGGTACGATGTCACCTTCGGGGAAATGGACCGTTGGCAGAAAAACCGGATAAGTCATCGCGCGGATGCGTTCGCCAGGCTGGTGAAAGGTTGTTTTGACTGAGGATTGGCAAAAAGGCGGTTTCGGTCTCTACGTTCATTGGCCATTCTGCGAAACCAAATGCCCCTATTGTGATTTCAACAGCCATGTCGCGCGCGAGATAGATCATGCGCGATGGCAACACGCCTACTTGGGCGAATTGCGGCGGATCGCGACGCTTGTGCCCGAGCGGACCTTGGGATCGGTTTTCTTTGGCGGGGGTACGCCAAGCCTGATGGACCCGGGCATTGTCGATGCGATCCTGACGGAAGCCCGGCGCTTGTGGCCCACCGCCATCGATCCGGAAATCACGCTGGAGGCCAATCCGGGATCAGTCGAGGCGGGACGATTCAGCGAATTTGCCGCCGCCGGGATAAACCGGGTTTCAATGGGTGTTCAGGCCCTCAACGACACGGACCTGCGCAGGCTGGGGCGGTTGCACAGCGTGGCAGAGGCAAGACAAGCGTTTGTAATCGCCCGAAAATATTTCGATCGTGTGAGTTTCGACATGATCTATTCAAGGCAGGATCAAACCCGCGCGGCATGGCGTGAAGAATTGACAGAAGCACTTGGAATGGCTGTTGATCATCTGTCGGCGTATCAACTCACGATCGAGCCCGGCACCGCGTTCGGGGCGCGCCGTGCCGCCGGCGGTCTACGCGGGCTGCCATCGGATGACAAGGCGGCCGACATGTATATGGATACACAGGAAATCTGTGAAAAGGCCGGGCTGCCCGCTTATGAAATATCCAACCATGCGCGGCCGGGGTCAGAGTCGCGTCATAATATGGTTTACTGGCGGTACGGTGACTATGCCGGGATCGGGCCGGGCGCGCACGGCCGCTTGACCATCTCCGGTGTACGGCATGCGACCGAACAGTGGAGCAACCCGGAACACTGGCTGACGGCGGCCGAGACCGGATCGGCGGATAAAGAGGCCACACCCATCCCTCCAGTGGACCAAGCTAACGAATATCTCATGATGGGCCTTCGGATCCGGGACGGCATTGATCCCACGCGCTATGAAATGCTTGCCGGACACGCGCTGGACACCGAGACGCTTTCATACCTGAGCGACCTCGACATGATTGTTGCGGATGACCGTAACCTCCGTGTGACGGAGCGTGGCCGCCCTCTTTTGAATGCCATCGTTACAGAACTTTTGACAGCGAGTCCTGATACCGAGGCCGTCTAGGCGCTGTCACGGGTCAGCGCCGCATCGCGCCGTGGGTTACGTGGAGGACAGCCTCCGGCACAGCGCATCCAGCTCATCGAAAGAGTCGTAACTGATGGTCACCTGCCCCTTTTCTTGCCCGGGTTTGTGGTTGATCGACACTTTCATGCCCAAATTCGCCGCCAGATCGCCTTCCAACGCCTTGGTATCCGCGTCCTTCTCGACAGCTTGGGGTTTACCGTGACGGTTGGGCTGACCAGTCGTTTCCCCGACTTCAGCTTTGGCAAGTTTTTCCGTTTCACGAACCGTCAGGCCCTGTTTTATGACCTTTCGGGCCAACGCGACCGAATCATCGGCCGTGATCAAGGCGCGGGCATGCCCGGCTGAAAGCTTGTTGTCGGAAAGATAGCCCTTGACCTCGTCGGGAAGGTTCAGAAGACGAACGGCATTCGCTATGTGACTACGGCTCTTGCCGAGAGCTTCCGCCATCTTGTCCTGCGTGTGGCCGAACTTGTCCATCAGTTGTTTGTATCCTGTCGCTTCTTCGACAGGGTTGAGATCGGTGCGCTGGATGTTCTCGATTATCGCGATTTCGAGAACTTCCACGTCGTCGAATTCCCGAATGAGGACCGGGATCTCGTGCAGTTTCGCCATTTGCGCGGCCCGCCAACGACGCTCGCCCGCTACGATCTCGAACTCGGCGCTTGCACCGGGCCGCGGCCTGACGATCAATGGCTGGATGATGCCCTTTTCCATGATCGACGCGGACAGGTCTTCCAGCTGGTCAGCGTCAAACTGGCGCCGGGGCTGTTCGGGATTTGGGAAAATCTTTTCGATCGGGATGATCGTATCGGCGGCTTTCGCGCTTTCTGTGTCAGTCGCTTCGGCGTCGCCCACATCCGCCATCAGGGCAGACAGGCCGCGGCCGAGGCCGCGTTGTTTTGTTGTCTTGTTTGTCATCCTGGACTTTCCGCTGCTACGCGGCGATCTTCACGCCGTTTTCCAGTATTTCCTTGGCCAAGGCCCTGTAGGCCTCGGCACCTTTTGAGCCAGTATCGTAGTTCAGCACGGGCTGAGCGTAGGACGGGGCCTCGCTTACCCGAACATTTCTTGGTATGCGCGTCTTGAAAATCAGGTCACCGAGGTTGTCGCGCGCATCGGCTTCGACCTGGGCCGAGAGGTTGTTGCGGGAATCGAACATGGTCAGCACGATACCTTCGATGCGCAAATCGGGGTTCGCGCTTTGACGGACTTCCCGGATCGTCAGCATGAGTTGCGACAACCCCTCTAGCGCGAAGAATTCGCTTTGCAGCGGTACGAGGACGGAATGGGCGGCGACCATGGCGTTGACTGTCAACAGGTTGAGCGACGGTGGGCAATCTATGAGGATGTAATCCAGCTCGTACTCGTCGATCTTTTTCTGTCGCAACGCGTCATGGAGAAGAAAACTGCGCTTTTCGTTCGAAAACAGTTCGATATCGGCCGAGCTGAGATCGACGGTAGCGGGAATTATCTGTAGGTTGTCCAGCCCCACGGGCTGAATGATCTTGTCGAGCTCGATTTCCTCCAGAAGCAATTCGTAGGTCGTGTAATCACGTCCCTCGGGCTCAATTCCCAACCCGGTTGACGCGTTACCCTGCGGATCAAGATCAACGATGAGAACGCGGCAGCCCTGCTCCGACAGCGCGGCGCCAAGGTTTATGGTGGTCGTCGTTTTCCCGACCCCGCCTTTCTGATTGGCAATAGCTATGATCTTCGGACCACGAGGCCGTATCGGATCAGTCACGTTCCACCCCCTGCACGCTCAGTATGACGGAGTTCTCGTCTGTTCTGCTTGTAGCAACTTGATACGCGAACTTCCACGTCGATCGGGCATTTTCCAGCTCATTTTTCCATGTCCGGCCTTTCGGAAAAAGGCCGGTACCTGTCGGGGCCAAGTGGTTCTCCGTGAATGCAAGCAATTTGGCCAGATCGCTCAGCGCTCTGGCGGACAGGATATCGGCCTTCTGCCTCGGGATCGCCTCGATACGCTCGTTCAGGATATCAACGCTGACGCCGGCTTCGCGTGCGGCAGCCCTTAGAAAGGCACACTTTCGAACGTCGCTTTCCACAAGGGTTATCCTGAGATCCGGGCTCAGCTCCGCCGCGAGGATCGCGACAACCAGCCCGGGGAATCCGCCGCCTGATCCTATATCAACCCAGTGACGCGCATTTTTCGGGGCAAGATCGAATATCTGGAGCGAATCGACGAAATGCCTGTTCCATAAATCACTCATGGATCTTTGGGAAACGAGGTTGATCCGCGCGTTCCATTTCCTGAGAAGCTGGGAAAATACTGATAGCCTTTCAGATGTTTCACGTGAAACATCCGCCAGCGACGACACGGTCATGCGATTCTCGCCTCTGCCTGTCGCCTCAGCCGCGCGAGGATAAGTGTAAGAGCAGCCGGCGTCATACCATCTATCCGCCCTGCCTGCGCCAAGTTTTCAGGCCTGACCTGTGACAGCTTGGATTTCAACTCGTTGGAAAGCCCATCGATCTCGTCGAAGTCGAAATCCCGCGGGATTTTTTGCGACTCGTCTTTTTTGAGCGCCTGAACATCTCTCTCCTGGCGCCTGATGTAATTGACGTAAAGCGCTTCTTTCTCCAACTGGCAGCGTATCGCGCCATCAATGTTCGCGAGGTCGGGACGTATCCCAAGAAGATCGTCAAACCCGATATCCGGGAAAGCCAGCAACTGCATGCCGTCCCGTTTCGACCCGTCGTTATTCACGGCAAAGCCTGCAGAATTCAGCTCGCTTGGTGTCAGCTGCATTTCTTGCAAGCGACCCCGAGCCTTGGAAAGATCGTTGATCTTGCTTTCAAAGGCAGCGCGCCGTGTGTCTGATACGCATCCAAGCTCGATCCCGATCGGCGTTAGACGCTGGTCGGCATTATCCGCCCGCAACGACAAGCGAAATTCGGCGCGTGACGTGAACATGCGGTACGGCTCGGATACGCCGCGCGTGACGAGGTCATCTACCATCACGCCAATATACCCATCTTGGCGGCCAAATATTTTGGGCGGCCTGTCCATGATTTTCAGCGCCGCATTGATACCTGCGACCACCCCTTGTGCCGCGGCCTCTTCGTACCCGGTGGTGCCGTTGATCTGACCCGCGAGAAACAGGCCCGGGATATTCCGGACCGCCAGGGTAGCATCGAGGTTACGGGGATCGACGTAATCATATTCGATCGCGTAGCCGGGCTGCTTGATAACCGCGTTTTCCAGGCCGTGGATCGAATGAACATAACGTTCCTGAACATCCTCGGGCAGGGACGTCGAAATACCGTTCGGATAAACCAGATCATCCGACAGGCTTTCCGGTTCAAGAAAAATCTGGTGAGACGTCTTGTCCTCGAACCGGACGATCTTGTCCTCTATGGACGGACAATACCGGGGGCCGACGCCATCGATGTAACCGCCATACATCGCGGATCGTTCCAGATTTTCCCGGATGATATCATGTGTTTGTTCATTCGTATGCGTGATCGCACACGCGATTTGCAGTGCCGCCGGGGCGCCGGAAAGGAAGGAAAACATGACCGGGTCTTTGTCGCCGGGCTGCTTTTCAAGAATATCCCAATTGATGGTTTTACCATCCAGACGTGGCGGCGTGCCTGTCTTGAGGCGACCAAGGTCAAGCTCGAAGCTGTCAATTCGTTCGGCGAGGCGGACCGAAGGCTTGTCATCGATGCGCCCGCCGGGCCTTGCAACGTCCCCTATGTGAATCACGCCCCTAAGGAATGTGCCAGTGGTCAGGATGCAAGCGCCGCACCTGATTTCGCTCCCGTCAGCCAGGACAACCCCGTTGACCGCACCGTTTTCCATCCGGAAATCCGCGACTTCGCCTTCGACGATAGTCAACCGCTCTTGTGATCGCATCTCGTGCGTCATCGCCTCGCGGTAGATTTTCCGGTCGGCCTGAGCACGCGGCCCCTGAACCGCAGGGCCCTTGCGCCTGTTCAGCAGACGGAACTGTATCCCGGCCTTGTCAGCGACGCGGCCCATGACACCATCAAGCGCATCAATTTCACGGACAAGATGCCCTTTCCCGAGTCCGCCAATGGCCGGATTGCAGGACATGACCCCGATATTGTCCGCCGACAGCGTGATCAGCCCGGTGTTCGCGCCCATCCGCGCGGCAGCATGCGCGGCATCGCATCCGGCATGGCCACCACCAATAACGACAACGTCAAAATGTTTCACGTGAAACATCCTCTACTTTCCAAGACAGAAACTCGCGAAAATTTCATCCAGCAGGTTTTCGACATCCACCCGCCCGACCAGCGATTCGAGCGAACGTATCGCCGCCCGCATCTCATCCGCCGCGATTTCGGCCGCCTCTTCCCCTTGATGTATAAGAGGTATAGCCGATTCGAGATATGCCAAACCGCGCTCCATCGCATCGCGATGTCGATATCTTGTTGCCAAGCCGATATCGGACGTCCTTTCCTTGAGCTTGGAAGTCACGGACGCCACGAGCCCGGCCACCCCGTAGCCGGTCTGGCCTGAAATGCCGTTACCCGGATCATCACGCAAATCCGCCTTGGCATGCAACACGATATCATCCGCCTCGGGCGGCAAATCCGGTTCCGCCCCTTCGGGTAGCAGGAAAACCCTGAGGTCCGCCTGACGCGCACGATCACGCGTCCGGCCAACGCCGATGGATTCCACGGGATCGTCCGTTTTACGCAGGCCCGCGGTATCAAGCAGCGTGACGGGCAACCCGTCGAGATCCATGCGAACCTCGATCACGTCCCGGGTCGTGCCCGCGATCTCGGATGTGATCGCGGCATCCCTGCCAGCGAGATAATTGAGCAGCGTCGATTTTCCCGCGTTTGGCGGCCCAACGATCGCGACCTCGAACCCGGACCTGACCCGTTCCGCGATACCTACGCCATCAATCTCGGACTTCAGCCCGTTGCGAACATCCTCAACGAGTTCCAGAACCTCGGGGGACACGTCAACCGGCACGTCCTCGTCCGCGAAGTCAATGGTTGCCTCGATCAATGCCGCTGCGCGCACGACTTTAGCCCGCCAAGCGTCCGCCTTGGTGCGAAGATCTCCGGACAATACGCGAAGCGCCTGCTGTCGCTGTGCCTCGGTCTCGGACTCCAGCAAATCCGCCAGTCCTTCGACCTGCGACAGGTCCAGTCGTCCGTTTTCGAGCGCGCGGCGCGTGAATTCACCCTCGACCGCCGGGCGACACCCCTCGAACCGCGACAGCGATCCCATGAGCGCCGCAACGACGGCAGGGCTACCATGAACATGGAACTCGGCGCTGTATTCGCCTGTAAAGCTCTTGTCCTTGTCAAAGGTCAGAACCAAGGCTTCGTCTATCCTGTCACCATCGGTAGTCGAAACAATGCGCAGACTTGCCTGCCGAAACGGCGGCACATCGCCACACAACTCGCGTACGACGGTCAACGAGTTTTCCCCGGAGACGCGAACGATCGCCACCCCGGATTTCCCCGGGGGCGTGGAAAGTGCGAAAATCGTATCCATCACGGGTCGGGCCGTCTTCTCCGGGTCAGGTGTTCATGGAGTCGAAGAATTCCGCGTTGGTCTTTGTCTGCTTGAGCTTGGACAGCAGGAATTCGATCGCGTCCGTCGTGCCCATCGGGTTGAGAATACGGCGAAGGACGAATGTCTTTTGCAGGTCTGCCTTGTCTATCAGCAGGTCTTCCTTGCGGGTGCCAGATTTCAAGATGTCGATGGCCGGGAAAACCCGTTTGTCGGCGATCTTGCGATCCAGGATGATCTCGCTGTTGCCGGTGCCCTTGAATTCTTCGAAAATCACCTCGTCCATCCGGCTGCCGGTGTCGATGAGAGCAGTCGAGATGATGGTAAGCGATCCACCTTCCTCGATGTTCCGGGCCGCGCCAAAGAACCTTTTGGGGCGCTGAAGCGCATTGGCATCGACACCGCCCGTCAGAACTTTGCCGGAGGACGGAACGACCGTATTGAAAGCCCGTCCAAGCCGCGTGATGGAATCGAGAAGGATCACCACGTCTCGTTTGTGTTCAACCAAACGCTTGGCTTTGTCGATGACCATCTCGGATACCGCGACGTGCCGCGCCGCCGGTTCATCGAATGTCGAACTGATGACCTCGCCCTTGACGGAACGCTGCATGTCGGTGACCTCCTCGGGTCGCTCGTCGATGAGGAGAACGATGAGGTAGCATTCGGGATGGTTCTTTTCGATGCTCGACGCGATGTTCTGCAGCAGCACCGTTTTCCCCGTCCGCGGCGGTGCGACGATCAATGACCGCTGGCCTTTCCCGATCGGCGCCACGAGGTCGATCACCCGTGCCGACCTGTCCTTGGTCGTCGGGTCGTCGATCTCCATCGTCAACCGTTCGTCGGGGTAAAGCGGCGTCAGGTTATCGAAAGCGATCTTGTGACGCGCGCGCTCGGGGTCTTCGAAATTGATCTGCGACACCGAGGTAAGCGCGAAATATCTTTCATTTTCCTCGGGTTGCTTGATCTCACCTTCGATGCTGTCGCCCGTCCGCAGGGAATAACGCTTGATCGTTTCCGGGGAGACGTAGATATCGTCAGGGCCGGGCAGGTAATTCGCCTCGGGCGAGCGCAGGAAACCGAAACCGTCCTGCAGAACCTCGAGCACGCCATCGCCGAAGACCGTCCATCCTTCCTCGGCACGTTCCTTGAGGATCGAGAACATCATCTCGCCTTTGCGCATGGTCGAGGCATTCTCGATTTCGAGTTCCTCGGCCATCGCCAAGAGATCCTTGGCAGTTTGCGCCTTGAGATCGGACAGGTTCAGTCGGTCATCGGACATGGGATAAGCCTTTGTTCCGGCATCAGGCCGGCATCGTCGTATCGGTATACAGGAAACAGGCGTCCCGGACGGGCGCCACGTAGGTTCATAACCGCCGGGTTATTCCGAGTCAATCACGCTTCAGAACTTGATCACCACAGACAGCACGATCACGACCATCAGGAGGGTCGGCACCTCGTTCATCATCCGGTATTGGCGGCCCGACAGCTCATTCTCACCATCAACGAAGGAGAGCCGGCGCTTGTCCAGCCACAGGTGAAACCACGTCATGCCGAGGATGCCCGCGAGTTTCGTGTAAGGCCAGATCGCGAGCCAGTTGATTATGCCGGGCGTGAGCACGAGGAGACCGCCGAAAAACCATGTCGCGATCATGGACGGTTTCATGATGAAACGGAAAAGCTTGAATTCCATGACCTGGAACACCGGGTCGAGCGAATCGCCCGGTACCGAGCGTTCAACGTGATAGACGTAGAGCCGTGGAAGATAGAACAAGCCAGCCATCCACGCGATGACCGACATGATATGTAGCGCTTTCACCCACGGATAGGATGCGATCAGGATATCAATCATGGTTTTTCCCAAGCTGTCTCTGTCCACCCATATTTATAAATAATGATAAAAGGAAAGATGATGTGTTGGATGTGGTGCTATGATCGGTGGATTATTTAGCCATACAGCGCTTGTCCACAGGTTGAAGAACTTGGGGATAAACACGAGGACAATATTTCAGCCGCCATAAATGATCGAAAAAACAATGGACTATACTGATTCTATCGACAGGTCATGTGGACAGACGTGTCACACTGACCCCTTTGCGCGACTTTTCCGCCATGTCATTTTTTTCCATGTTCACACAGGAAAAACCGCTGGTGTTCGGGGTAGTTTCCAAGGAATTTCTGGCCAGCCGTACATTTGTCGGGATAACACGGCATCGATGACCGATTTCTTATGACTTTATCCAAGGGAAATACACATGGGCGCCGGTATTGTTCTGGCTTCGGGATCCGATATCCGGAAACAGCTTTTGCTGAATGCAGGGCTGGAATTCGATATTTCACCCGCGCGGATCGACGAGGAGTCGATCAAGCAGGCATTGATCGCCGAATCCGCCAAACCGCGGGACATCGCCGACGCTCTGGCAGAGTTCAAGGCGCGCAAGATCAGCGAAAAGAATGCGCATGGCCTGGTGATCGGCTGCGACCAGGTCCTGAGTTTCGATGGTGATCTTCTGTCAAAGCCGGAAACGCCCGAACATGCCCGGGACCAGCTCCGCAGGCTCAGGGACACCACGCATCATTTGCATACCGCCGTCGTCATTTACGAGGACAGCCAGCCCGTGTGGCGCAAGGTCGCGACCGTCCGGTTGCGGATGCGGGACTTTTCCGATGACTACCTGGACGATTATATCGCGCGGAACTGGCAGAGCATCCGACATTCCGTCGGCGGGTACAAATTAGAGGAGGAGGGCGTGCGTCTTTTTTCATCGGTGGAAGGCGATTACTTCGCCGTGCTTGGGCTACCCCTGCTCGACGTGTTGAACTACCTCACGCTACGCGGAGCATTGCAGACATGAGTGAAAACCGGATTCCCCTTGCCGGCGTGATCGGCTCACCCATCGCGCATTCGAAGTCACCGCAGCTTCACGGGCACTGGCTGAAAGTCCACGGTATCCAAGGCTATTATATCCCGATGGACATCAAGGAATCGGACCTCGAGACGGCGTTGAACGCCTTGCCGAAACTGGGGTTCGTCGGCGTCAACGTGACCGTCCCCCACAAGGAGACCGTGATGCAATTCGCCGATCAGGTTACCGACAGGGCCACGTTGATCGGCGCCGTCAATACGCTCATCTTCCGCAAGGACGGCGCGATCCACGCTGACAATACGGACGGTTATGGCTTTATCCAGAACCTGAAGCAGAACGCTCCCTCGTGGGTGCCATCCGCGGGGCCGGCCGCCGTTCTGGGCGCCGGGGGCGCGGCACGCGCTGTTATCGCGGCGCTTCTCGATGCCGGGGTTCCCCAGATCCTGATATCGAACCGCACCCGTGTTCGGGCCGAGGCGTTGCAACAGCATTTCGGCAAGCGTGTGACGGTGGTTGATTGGGTTCAGGCAGGCAACATGCTTGAAGACGCGGTGACGGTCGTCAATACCACGTCGTTGGGCATGTTGGGCAAACCGCCATTGCGTGTGCCGTTGGACGGGCTGCGCAAGGATGCGGTGGTGACCGATCTGGTGTATGCGCCCCTGACCACGCCATTGCTCGCGGCAGCGGAGGAGCACGGGTGCATCACGGTGGATGGGCTTGGCATGTTGCTTCATCAGGCGGTGCCGGCATTCGAACGATGGTTCGGTGTCCGTCCTGACGTTGACAGCGCGACCCGTGCGGCGGCGTTGCGATGACGTTCAAGTTGGGATTGACCGGGTCGATCGGGATGGGAAAATCCACGACAGCGCGATTGTTCAAGGAAGAAGGATGCGCTGTTTGGGATGCCGATGCCGCGGTGCACCGTCTTTATGCCAAGGGTGGTGCCGCCGTTGATCCGATTGCCCGGATCTGGCCCGATGTTGTGCAGGATGCCGCCGTATCACGTGAAAACCTGAAGAGCCGCATCGCCGAGGCGCCCTCAGCCCTCGGAAAACTGGAAAATATCGTGCATCCTCTGGTCCGACGTGATCGGCATGAATTTCTGGCGCGGACAGATGCCGATATCGCGGTTTTCGACATACCGCTTCTTTTTGAAACGGGAACGGAACGCAGCATGGATGCCGTCGTCACCGTTACAGCCAGCCCGGAGGAGCAGAAACGCCGGGTTCTGGCACGTGGCACCATGACGGAAGCCGAAGTCGATGCGATGATTGCAAAGCAGATGTCGGACGCCGACAAACGTGCGCGTGCGGATTATGTCATAATGACAGACACGCTCGATCATGCGCGCGAGCAGGTCCGCAGTGTCCTTGCTGATGTCCGAAGGAAAATGGAAAATGCGTGAAATAGTGCTTGATACCGAGACGACGGGGTTCGAACCGGAACTAGGCGACCGGATCGTCGAGATCGGCGCGGTCGAGCTGTACAACCATTTGCCGACAGGGAACACGTTTCACGAATACATAAATCCTGAACGGTCCATGCCGGAAGATGCGTTCAAGGTGCACGGGCTGGGCGATGAGTTCCTCAGGGACAAACCGGTTTTTTCACAGGTCGGTCAGAAATTCCTCGATTTCGTTCAGGATGCCCGCCTGATCATTCACAACGCGGCCTTTGACATGAAATTCCTCAACGCCGAGCTGAAATGGTGCCGGCTGCCCGGATTGCCATGGGAACAGGCCTTTGACACCCTGACCGTCGCTCGAAAGAAGTTTCCCGGATCGCCGGCGTCGCTCGACGCGCTTTGCCGGCGTTTCGCGATCGACAATTCCTCGCGCAGTCTGCACGGTGCGCTGCTGGATTCCGAGATCCTTGCCGATGTTTACCTCGAACTGATCGGAGGCCGGCAGCCCGATTTCGCGCTGACCGTCGGGCAAACCGCGTCAAAGGTTGATGACGATGCCGCCGAAAGCACGTGGCGCCCGGGTGCCCGGCCTTCGCCGTTGCCGGCCAGACTGACGGATGCTGAGATGGCGGCGCACAGCGCGTTCATCGCGGCGATCGGCGATGACGCGCTGTGGAAAAAGTTCAGTTAGTCGTGCTTTCGCTCGCTTCCTTTTCCTTTTCCGCCTCCGCCTGACGGCGGGCGATCTCGCGGCGGTAAAGCTGCACGAAGTCGATGTTTTCAAGGTTCAGCGGCGGGAACCCGCCGTCGCGCGTCACGTCGCTGACGATACGGCGGACGAACGGGAACATCATCCGCGGGCATTCGATCAGCAGGAACGGGTGCAACTGGTCCTGCTGAACACCCTCGACGTGGAAAACCCCGGCATATTCGAGCTCCAGAAGAAAGAGCGGCTCCTCGCTGCCCTTGTTCTTGGAATTGATCGTGAGCTTCATGATCACTTCGTACTGGTGCTCGGTCGAGCGTTTCTTGGCGTCCAGGTTGACCTGTACAGACACGTCAGGTTGTACTTCCCCGCCGCTGCCTTTCTGGGCCAGGATGTTCTCGAAGGACAGATCCCTGATGAACTGCGTCAGCGTGTTCATCTTGACCTGTGATTGCTGATCGGTTGCTGCGTTTTCCTCGTCGGCCATGACAATTCTCCAAAGGCAGTAATTACTTCAAGTCGATTAGCAGGAACCTGCGGCCGCCTCAATGCCTTGTCCAGCCGGAAGGCCGATGCGTGGGCCTTTTTGACGGCGGAATGTCCGAGCCGTGTATCTCGTGGTACTCGCCCTCGACGATGTCGCTGTCATCTGGCTGCGCCGGCCCGCGTTGCCTCCGCGCGTATTCGTCAGACCCCATTTCGAAAGTCTGCACGTTGACACGTCGGCGGAGAAACCCGAAGGTTGCTTGCCGGACCGGCGGCATCAACAGCGCGAACCCGACACCGTCTGTAAAGAAGCCGGGTGTGAGCAGCATCGCACCTGCGACCAGTATCATCGCCGCGTGCGCAAGCGGCTCTGTCGGGTCGTCGAGTTCGGAAAAGGAACGCCGCAGATTTCCCATGGCCAGCCGGCCTTGCGCACGGACCAACCAAGTACCGATGATTGCCGTGATGACGACGATCGCCAGCGTCGGGAAAAGCCCGATCAACCCGCCGACCTGAATGAACAGGGCGATTTCAAGCAGGGGCACCGCGAGAAACGCCAGAAACAACCACATTATGCAACCTCCTTGGTTTTGGCGGCTGGATGGTGGACTTGGCCGCCGGTGTCACCTAGATAGGACCTCAGACGGTTTCTTACCATGGTTCGCGCGAAATGAGGTGCCCATGAACTCGCCCATTATCCAGCTTCTGGTCCTTGCCGGGATCGCGGTTTTCCTGATCCTACGGCTCAAGAACGTTTTGGGATCGCGCGACGGGTACGAAGGGCCACCGCGATCGCAGCAGGGCGCGGCAAGTCAGCGGCGGGAGGGCTTCGAGGTGATAGAGGGCGGGCCCGATCGCGACATCACGGACAACGTCTCGGAGGACTCCGCCGCCGCGTCAGCATTGGCCGACATGAAACGGGCGGAGCCGTCATTTGGCGTTACCGACTTCCTGCAAGGTGCCCGTAGTGCCTATGAGATGATCATCATGGCGTTCGAGCGTGGCAACATGGAGGAAATAACCCCGCTCTTGTCCGAAGATGTTTTCGAGACCTTTTCGCAGGTCGTGGACGCGCGGCAGGAACAGGGGCTCAGGATAGATGCCGAATTCTACGGCGTGCGGGAGACCACGCTGCTTGATGCCACTTTCGATGAAAATGAAAACCGTGCGGAAATCGTCGTGCGGTTTGTCGGCGAACTCACATCGGTTGTCCGCGACAGTGACGGCAATATCGTGGAAGGTACGCCCAACCAGCCCAAGAAACAGAAAGACACCTGGACGTTCGAACGAATCATGGGGTCGGACGATCCGAACTGGCGGCTTGTTGCCACGGGCGAATGACACGTGCGTTTTCCGCATTCCTGATTGCCCTGCTCGGTTTCGCGGGGGTCTCGTCAGCGGAAGACGTCAGGCACAGGATACTGTCGTTCGATCGGTTGCAGGGATGGGAGCAGGATGACCACGCACAGGCGTTGGGTGTCTTCCTGGAGACCTGCCCCGACATGAAAGGCCCCGACTGGCGCGCGCTCTGCGCGTTGGCCCAGCAAAAGCCCGAAGCGAAATCCTTTTTCGAGCTGTTCTTCCGGCCGGTTCTGATCGCCAACGACAAGGCGGCGCTGTTTACCGGGTATTTCGAGCCCGAGATCGCGGGATCGCTGGAACGGACCGAGCGGTATCGGTACCCGTTGTATCGTGAACCGGAAATCGCGCGCAGGAACAATCCGTGGATCACGCGCCGCGAGATCGTCACAGGCCCCGCGATGAAGGGCAAGGGTCTGGAAATTGCATGGGTGGACGATCCGACCGAACTTTTCTTCCTGCAGATACAGGGGTCGGGGCGTATCACGTTGCCCGACGGGGATACGATCCGGGTGGGGTACGGTGGATCGAATGGTCACCCTTACCGGTCCATAGGTGTCGAGCTGGTGCGGCGCGGCGTTTACAAGGCGCATCAGGTCTCGGCACAGGTGATCAAGAACTGGGTCCGCCGACACCCGGAAAAGGGCCGGGAATTGTTGTTCCACAATCCCTCCTATGTCTTTTTCCGACGACTGGAGGATGTTCCATCGGATGCCGGTCCGCTTGGCGCGATGAACCGTTCGGTGACGCCGGGGCGATCCTTGGCGGTCGATCCGGAGTATGTACCGCTTGGTGCGCCGGTTTGGCTTGAGAAGGGCGGCAGCGACAAGATGCGCCGCTTGATGGTGGCGCAGGATACCGGCTCGGCCATCAAGGGACCACAGCGGGCCGATATCTTCTTCGGGACGGGCGAGGCGGCGGGGCGAAAGGCCGGGAAATTGCGCGATCCCGGCCGGATGGTCGTTCTTTTGCCGATCCAGCGTGCATACGCCATGCTGCCGGAGCACCTGGAATGACCCGGCGCCGCCTGACGCCGGACGAGATCGCGCTGTGGCGCAAGGTCGCCCGCAGTACCGAAAAGCTGCATCCCGACCGGGGCATGGTGTCCTCCGTCGCCCGGGAGTCGGAGCCGAGCACCGAGAAACGCGCGTCCATCGACCCATTCGAGATCGGCCAGAAAACCGGCGAAACGCGCCCGGTTCGGGAGCAGCCATCGCCGGCCCGCCCGACGCAGGAAACCGTGAGGATGGACAGGAAATCCTTCGGCAAGCTGAAGCGTGGCAAGCTGAAACCCGAGGCCCGGATCGACCTGCACGGCATGACCATTGATCAGGCGCATCCCGCGCTCATGTCCTTCATAATGCGCGAACATGCCAAGGGTCGCCGGCTTGTGTTGGTCATTACCGGGAAGGGGCGGGTCCGCGACGAGGGAGGGCCGATTCCGGTAAGGCCCGGTGTACTACGCCAGAACCTGCCGCACTGGCTGTCGACACCACCCTTGTCACAGCTTGTTCTCCAGGTGACGGACGCGCATCTCAAGCATGGCGGTGGCGGTGCCTTTTATGTCTATCTAAGGCGTCCCCGGTAACAGGGATCGTGCCCGCGCGATGCCGAGCGCCATCATGACGCTGGCAAGGATGAAATATGCCGCGACGGCCATGTACTGGGTTTCAATGCCCATGCCCAGATCAATGGCGAGGCCCGTCAGGCCCGGCCCGATCGCCGAGCCGAGAACCATGATCGCGGCGGCCATCGCCTTGATCGCGCCAATATGACCGGTGCCATAGAATTCCGCCCAGAAGGCATTGGGCAGCGTGGTGTTCGCGCCCGTCGACAGGGCGAGGAACAATAGCCCCGCGGCCATCACCACCTGGCTGTCGGCCTGCGCGAAGACGAGGAACGCGGCAACCATCGGCAGTTGGTAAAAAGGCATCAGTCGGGGCGTTCCCAGCTTGTCCAGCGCCCATCCGGAAAAGACCATCGCTCCGATACTGACGGCGGTGTAGAAGGGAAACAACGCGACCAGTTCAACATGCGCCATTTGTTTCACGTCGGCGAAATGAACCTGGTGGAAAAAGAATGCCGTGTTGAATGCACTTGGCCCGAGCAGGGCCGGTATCATGAACCAGAACAGGAAATGCGTCAGCGCCTGGTTCCGGGTCCAGTGACGAGAGCCCATGCCAAGCGCCTGACTGCTTTGACTCATTGTTTGCGGCGTGCGTTCGCGCCGTAGCAACAGCAACAGGACGGGCACCCCGACAACGGCTATCGCGCCGGCGCCAAGCCAAAGTAAACGCCAGTCATAGATCAGCATCAGCGCCACGAAGATCAGCGGCAAAAGTGCTTCACCGATGGCAAACCCCAGTGTTGCGACCGACAGTGCCTTGCCCCTTGTGCCGATAAACCACCGTGACATCGCGACGACGGCGATATGGCTTGTCATTCCCTGCCCGCCGAAACGCAATGCGAATATGACGACGGGCAATAGCCACACCGCGTTGTTGACCGCCATGAAGACACATGCAAGCATCAGGAAACCAAGGACAAATCCGCCCAGTGACCGAACCCTGAAACGGTCTGTCAGGCCGCCCGCCCAGACCATGACAAGCGCCGAAGCCGCGGTTCCCAGCGTGTAGATGCCGCCCCATTGCCCGTGGCTCAACCCGAATTCCTGCCTGATCTCGCCGGCGAAGATGGAGATGAAGAAAGTCTGCCCGAAACTTGACAGGAAGGTTAGCAACGCGCCGGCAGCCAGCCATCGCGCGTTGTCGCATAGAAAATGAAGAATCGGCATGACTTTTCGTCGCGCGAAACGGAAGGGAAGAAAAGAGGGATTTGATGGGGTACGGTCCGCCATGGCCGGGCTGTGCGACCCCGTGGGCTGGGACATCGGTATCGCGTCGGCCCGGGACGGGGCCGGATCCGGTGCGGAAATCATGTGCGGCCGATCCCCGAGTTGCCGCAATCCCGTCAAAGCGAGGCCCGATCCCCGCGGT
This sequence comes from Roseovarius halophilus (ex Wu et al. 2025), assembly GCF_047086965.1. Taxonomy (NCBI): domain Bacteria; kingdom Pseudomonadati; phylum Pseudomonadota; class Alphaproteobacteria; order Rhodobacterales; family Roseobacteraceae; genus Roseovarius; species Roseovarius halophilus (ex Wu et al. 2025). Next base: position 58,693 of record NZ_JBKOTX010000003.1, read on the forward strand.
AGGTATTGCACATGACCCATGCCAGCGCCCTGTCGGAAACCACCCGCACCGACCGCAATGAGAACCTGCCTTGCACGGTCGATGTCTGCATTCCGGTCTTCCGCTCCGATCCAACCGCCCTTGTCAGGCAGCTCGCGGAACAGGACGGGGCCGTGCGTACCGCGTTGCGGATCTATGACGACGGATCGGGCGATGCCGCATTGACGCGGATGATGGAGACGGCGCTGGCCGACTACCCGGGGCCGAGCACGCTGATCGAGGCGAAGCGGAACAGGGGCCGCGCGGTGGCACGGAACGCGTTGCTGGCAGCGGCGGAAAGCGATTGGCTGCTGCTGCTGGACAGCGACATGCGGATTGACGGGACCATGTTCTTGAGCGCCTACCGCAAGGCGGCGGACGAACAGGGCGACCCGTGTTGCATCGTCGGCGGGTTCGCGATCGACCGGCACGGGGTCACCGCATCGACGCGGCTACACGCGATGCAATCGCTGGCGTCGGAGTGCCTGCCGGCGCGCAGGCGCGCGGCAGACCCGGCGCGCTATGTCTTTACCTCGAACATCTTCCTGCACCGCGCCATACCCGAGGCGGTGCGTTTCGATGACCGGTTCAAGGGCTGGGGTTGGGAAGACGTGGACTGGGGGTTGCGCATCAGCCGGCAATTCCCTGTTTTGCATATCGACAACCAGGCACTGCATATGGGCCTTGACACGGCATCGGACGTGATCGGGAAATATGCGGAATCCGGCCCGAATTTCCTGCGGATGCTGGAGAACCACCCCGACGCGGTGGCCCGGATGCCGGTTTACCGCTGGGCGCGGCGGCTGGCAGGTTTTCCGGGCCGGGGGATGGTGACCGCCACGGCGCGGGCCTTTGCTTTGGCGGAGGTGATGCCGGCGCGGCTGCGACTGGTCGCGCTCAAGCTCTATCGCGCGGGTCTTTACGGCGAGGTCCTTCATGACAGCGATCGGTAATGCCTATGAGCCCTCACGCGGGGTCATGCGAAGAATCGGGCGGAAATGGACAGCCCTGCGGCGTGTCGCGCCTTTGACGCGGGACGTGCCCGGGTTCTGCCTGTCCATCTGCTTCGACGATGTGCCGGTGTCCGCGGCAACCGTCGGGGCGGAAACCCTTGACCGGCACGAAGTGGCCGGGACATGGCACATCGCGACCGGCCTGTTTGGCACAACGGGGATAAGCGGTGAGATCGCGGGCCCCGGCCATGTGCGGGGCTTGGCGGACTCGGGGCACGAGGTGGCGTTGCACGGCCATGCGCACGAAGACATGAGCCGGATGACCCCTGACGCCGCGCTGGCCGACATCGCGCGCAATCGCGCGGCACTGTCCGACCTGCTGGGTCATGCCCCGAGCGGCCATTTCGCCTATCCCTTTGGTGCGACGACGCTGGCCCTGAAGAAGCGGCTGGTGGGCGAGGTGACATCGGCGCGCGGGGTGCTGGCGGGGCGCAACGGGGCGCGTACCGACGCCATGCAGCTTGCCGCGCATGACCTGCGACCCGATCCGCGTACGGTAGCCCGCGCGCGGGCGGCGATGGCATCAGCCGCGCAAGGGGGCGGCTGGATCATTCTGTTCACGCATGACGTGACGCCCGAGCCGAGCCCCTACGGCATCAGCCCCGAAACCCTGGACAGGCTGATCGCCGAGGCGAAAGCGCTTGGGGCCATGATCCTGCCGACAGGGCAGGTGTGGCGCCGGCACATGACCGGCGCGCACGAACAGGCGGCCACCGATCCCGCCGATGTCAGAGCACGTAACGGCTGAGGTCGGCAGACTTCATCAGCTCGCCGAGGTTGTCATCGACGAACGTCGAATCGACCGTCACGGCTTCGCCGGTCCGGTCGGGCGCGGTGAAGCTGAGTTCCTCGAAAACGCGTTCCATTACGGTGTAGAGCCGCCTTGCGCCGATATTCTCGATCGTCTGGTTCACCTCGGCCGCGATGCGGGCAAGCGCGGCGATCCCGTCCTCGGTGAATTCGACCTTCACGTCCTCGGTGCCCATCAGGGCGCTGTACTGGCGGGTCAGGGCGTTGTCGGTTTCGGTCAGGATGCGCACGAAATCGGATTCGGTGAGCGCCCGCAGCTCGACCCGGATGGGCAAGCGGCCCTGCAATTCGGGCAGCAGGTCGGAGGGCTTGGCGATGTGGAACGCGCCGGAGGCGATGAAAAGGATATGATCGGTTTTCACCGGGCCGTGCTTGGTGCTGACCGTCGTGCCCTCGATCAGGGGCAGCAGGTCGCGCTGCACGCCCTCGCGCGAGACATCGCCACCGCGGATTTCGGACTTGACGCAGACCTTGTCGATCTCGTCAAGAAAGACGATGCCGTTCTGTTCGACCGCGTCGAGCGCCCGCTTGTTGACGGCCTCGTCATCCAGCAGCTTGTCGGCCTCTTCACCGATCAGCGTTTCGTAGCTTTCGGCGACGGTCATGCTCTTGCGGGTGGTGCGCCCGCCGAAAGCCTTGCCGAAAAGGTCGCCCAGGTTCATCATGCCCATCTGGCCGCCACCCGGCTGGCCGGGAACGTCCATCATGCCCATCGGGTTGGAATTGTCGGCGATATCAAGCTCGATCACCGTGTCGTCGAGCAGCCCGCCGCGCAGCTTCTTGCGGAACATCTCGCGCGTGGCGTCGCGGGCGTCTTCGCCGGCGATGGCGGCGATGACGCGGTCCTCGGCGTTCTGGTGGGCCTTGGATTTCACATCCTCGCGCATCCATTCGCGGGTCTGGGCGATGGAGCTGTCCACCAGATCGCGGATGATCTGCTCCACGTCGCGGCCGACATAGCCCACCTCGGTGAACTTGGTCGCCTCGACCTTGATGAAGGGGGCGCGGGCCAGCTTGGCGAGGCGGCGGGAAATCTCCGTCTTGCCGACGCCGGTGGGGCCGATCATCAGGATGTTCTTGGGATACACCTCCTCGCGCAGGTCATCGGGCAGCTGCTTGCGCCGCCAGCGGTTGCGCAGGGCGACGGCGGTGGCGCGCTTGGCCTCCTGCTGGCCGATGATGAAACGGTCGAGTTCGGAAACGATTTCGCGTGGCGTGAGGTCTGTCATTTCGAGATGCTTTCCACCGTCAGGTTGCCGTTGGTGTAGACGCAGATGTCGGACGCGATGGCCATCGCCTCGCGCGCGATCTGTTCGGCGGTGCGGTCGCTGTCCATCATGGCGCGCCCGGCCGCGAGGGCATAGTTGCCGCCCGAGCCGATGGCCGTGACGTTGTGCTCGGGTTCCAGCACGTCACCCGCGCCGGTGATCACGTAAAGCTGATCGCCATCGGTGACGATCAGCATCGCCTCCAGTTTTTGCAGGTACTTGTCGGTGCGCCAGTCCTTGGCCAGCTCGACACAGGCGCGCTGCAACTGGCCGGGGGTGGATTCGAGTTTCGATTCCAGCCGTTCCAGCAGGGTGAAGGCATCGGCGGTCGAGCCGGCGAAGCCTGCAACCACGTCGTACCCGCCGGGGGACAGGCGGCGGACCTTGCGGGCGCTGCCCTTGATGACCGTCTGGCCGAGCGTCACCTGCCCGTCACCGGCGACGACGACCTCGCCGTTCTTTTTCACGCCGATGATCGTGGTGCCGTGCCAGCCGGGAAATTCGCTTGTCATGCAGCCTCCGTTTCGCTTGCGCCTATATGGAAGGGGTGCGCGCGGGGCGCAAGGGGCCGGTCAGCCCAGCATGTCGCGCGTCACCTGCCAGAAGATGCGGATGCCCGGCGCGATCAGCTCGTCGGGGAAATCGTAATCGGGGTTGTGCAGGGCAGGGTGATCGGTGCCGGCACCCAGAAACAGCATCGCGGCGTGCGCGTGGGTGCCGAAAAGGCCGAAATCCTCGGAGGCGCGCATGGGCAGGCCGGTGCTGTCATGGGGCAGGCCCAGCCGGTCAAGCGCGCGGGCGAGGATGCGCGTCGCCTCCGGGTCGTTGTCGCACTGGTGGAACACGTCGTGATAGGCGCGGGAAACGGACAGGCCATGATCCCGTGCGGCATCGTCGAGAAGCGCGTGAGCGCGGCTGCAGAGCCTGTCCATCCCGTCATCGGTAAGCGTGCGCAGCGTGGCCATGAGCGTCGCGTCGCCCGGGGCGATGCCGAAGGCCGGTTCGCCCATCCGGGCATGTGTCACGGTGACAAGGGAAAAATCGGGATCGTGCGGCGCGCCGTGGCCGAGCGCCATCAGCGCGGGCATCACACGGCAGAGCGCCGCCATGGGCGAGGTGCCGTTCTCGGGTTCCGAGGCATGGGCGGATTTGCCGGTGAAGGTGGCGCGCAACCCGCGCGAGGCGCAATTGACCGGCCCGGAGACGAGCGCCACCCGACCCGTTGGCAGACCGGGGCGATTATGCAGCGAAAAGGCGAAATCGGGTGAAACAGACCCGAATTTCGGGTCAGCAAGCACGGCTGCCGCGCCGGCGCCCGTTTCCTCGGCCGGCTGAAAAAGCAGCACGACGCGCCCATGCCGGGGCCGGTGCCGCGCCAGCAGCCGGGCAAGGCCGACAAGGATCGACATGTGCCCGTCATGCCCGCAGAGATGGCCCTTGCCCGCGACCTCGGACCGGTGGGGCGGTGTGCCTGTTTCAACGATCGGCAGCGCGTCGAGTTCGCATCGAAACAGGATCGTCGGGCCGTCTGCCGCGCCGTCGAAACAGGCGGCGACGCCATGACCGCCCAGACCGGTCAGGATGCCGTCAGGCGCGAGCGCGGCAAGGTCGGCCGCGATGCGGTGCGCTGTCTGATGTTCCTCGCCCGATAGTTCGGGCTGGCGGTGCAGCGCGTGGCGCAGATCGGTCAGCGCGGCTATATCGGCATTCGTCAGGTCCATGGCCCTTTTTCACCTGTGATCGGGCAAAAGAAAAGGGCCGCCGAGGGCGACCCTTCCATCGTGTCCGGTATCATGTCCGGGGTCAGATGCTTTCCTCGATCCAGCTTTGCAGCGCGGCCTTGGGGGCGGCGCCGGTCTTGTTCGACACGACTTGACCATCCTTGAAGATAAACAGGGCCGGGATCCCGCGGATGCCAAGGGCGGCCGCGGTGTTGGGGTTACTGTCAACATCCACCTTGGCGACCTTGATCTTGCCATCCATTTCGCTGGACAATTCCTCGAGCGCGGGGCCGATCTGTTTGCACGGGCCGCACCATTCGGCCCAGAAATCGACCACGACGGGGATGTCGGCATTCTTCACTTCGGTATCGAAGGTATCGTCGGTTACGGCAACGGTGGCCATCAGGCTGTCTCCCACAGGTTCAACTTTCAAGCATTCAACGTATGGAGCGCGCCGCGTGGCGTCAAGCTGGCGGCGTGTCCTGCAGAACTTTCGTCACGCGATCGTGCGGCAGCCGCATGAGCGTGGCTGTCCGTGTCCAGAGCAACGCGGTGCGGATGGCGCGATCCGGGTAAATCTGTGCCAGTGCTGCCGCGTAGGCGCCCATCTGGCGCAACAAGCCTTCGGGGCAGTGATCCGGCGTGTCGGGCACCATCGCGTTGGTCTTGAAATCCACGGCCAGCACGTGATCGTCGCGGACAAGCAGCCGGTCGATGATGCCGTGAACGCGCCGGCCCCCCAGCTCCGCCAGCGTGGCGGAGACCGGTACCTCGGCCAGTGCATCGGTATCAAACAGAGGTTGAAGCGTGGGTTTGACCAGCACTGCGCGCGCCTCGGCCAGCAGCAGGTCGAGCTCACCCCCGGTTGCCGCATCCTCGCCGCGCGACAGCAAATTGCCTGCCACGCGCGGCCAGTCGTCCGGGCTGACCTGCGGCAGGAATTCCAGAAGCCGGTGAACCTGCCGGCCGCGGCGCTTGGCGGCGTCTTCATCAAGGCCGCGCTCCCCGGGCAGGGCCTTGGCGCCACCCAGCTCGGACGGGCTGAGCGTTTCGGCGCGCGGGGCGAGGGGCGCAGCCGGTTGGTGCAGGAATCCGGGAAATTCAGCGGTGGGCTGATCGTCGGGTGTTTCCTTGATTTCAGACCCTGTTTCGGCCCAATCTTCATGTTGAAGCCTCAGGCCGGCGCCGAGGGCGAAATCATGTTCAACCGCGCCGGCCCGGTCGAGGCCCGCGTTAATCTTGCTGTACCACGACTCCCCGTTCGTGCCGATATCCCCGGCGGCGCCGACGATCAGCCATTTTTCGGCGCGGGTCATCGCGACGTACAGCAACCTGTCACGTTCGGCCCGTTCGGCCGCCTGTATGTGATCCGTAACCTCGGTGAGCACGCTCGGCGATTCTTCCTTCGGCATGCGCCAGAGAGCGGTGCCGCCCGCTTCGCCAAGCTGGGGATTGTTCCGCAGGGGGCGCTGGGCGGTATCGGGCAGGATGACGACGGGCGCTTCCAGCCCCTTGGCCCCGTGCACCGTCATCACGCGGATGCGATTGCCCGCGCTGTCGAGCTGGCGCTTGATCTCGGGGTCATCGCTTTCCAGCCAGACGAGAAAGCCGGTAAGACTGTCCACCGCGCGGGCTTCATAGGCCATGGCCTGCGACAGAAGTGCGTCTATCCCGTCCTCGGCCTCGGGGCCGAGGCGCGCCAGCAGGCGACGGCGGCCGTCGTGGCGCGTCAGGACGCGTTCGATAAGGTCATAGGGGCGCAGGTAATCCGCCTGATCCAGCAGGTCGCGAAGAATGGCAAGCGTTTCGGGGAAATCCTCTGCGCGGTTGCGCAGCGCGGTCCAGAGGTATTTTTCATGGCGTCCCTGCGCGAGGTCGTAAAGATCGGCCTCGGACCAGCCGAAAAGCGGAGACTTGAGCGCGGTGGCCAGTGACAGGCTGTCTTCGGGCGTTGCGAGAAAGGACAGAAGCGCGGCAATGTCGCGCACGCCAAGTTCCGTTCCCAGTTTCAGCCTGTCGGCCCCGGCGATGGGCAGCGCGCGGTTCTTGCATTCGCGTATCAGTTCGTGAAACAGATCCGACCGGCGCTGAACGAGGATCAGGAAATCGCCCGGCTGCACGGCGCGGAAGCCTGTGGCGCTTTTCTCGTCGGGGATCGCGGTGGCATGATCGACCATGTCGCGGATCGTATCGGCCACGTGGCGCGCCAGCAGGATGGCCGGGTCGTTATTGGCCTTGACGTCGACGGGGGTGAACCATTCGGGCTCTTCTTCCTTTTCGGGCTTCTCGATCACGGGCCAGAGATCGACCCGGCCGGGCAGCGCCTGCTTGAACGCCTTGTGAGACCTTTTCTGCCCGAAACCACCGCCGCCCGATGCATCGAAGGTGGCATCGACTGCGTAAAGAACGGCATGCGACGATCGGAAGGAATATTCCAGGTCAAGTTGCTGAAGCGGGGGGCCGGTCGCCGAGAGACGCTGGGCAAAATCCGCGCGCATCCTGTCGAACGCGCCCGGATCAGCGCCTTGGAACGAGTAGATCGACTGTTTCTTGTCACCTACCACGAAGATGGTGCGTGCCACGTCCGGGCGTGCGCCCTCACCGCTGGTGAATTCCTGTGTCAGGCGCTCGATGACCTGCCATTGTTCGGGACTTGTATCCTGCGCCTCGTCCACGAGGATGTGATCCAGCCCGCCATCCAGCCGGAACAGTACCCATGCCGCCACGTCGGGGTCGGTCAGCAGGTCACGGGCGCGCAGGATCAGGTCGTCGAAATCCAGCAGGCCGCGCGCCTGTTTTTCCCGGTCGTAGAGTTTCAGGAAAAGCGCGGCAAACTCGTGCAACGCGCGCGTCTTGTCGATCGCGGCAAGCGCGAGGCGCGTTTCCCGGGCGGCGGCGACACGCCGCATCCAGTCGTCAAGTTTTCCCTCCAGCGGTCCGAGTGTCTTGCGCAGGGCCTTGGTCGGGAAGGGTTGCCGGGTGATCCCGGGCAACTTGGGTTCGAACGCGTTGTCGCCGGATTTCAACAGGAACACGTCTTCGAGCATGGGCAGGGACGATGCCGATGGTGCTGTCACCTGTGACAGGGTCTCGCCAGCCTTGCGATCGTTCGCCCCGCTTGACAGGAGGGCTGGAACCAGATCGTTGAGCAAATCCTGTTCATCGCCCAGAAACACGTGCCGGGTCAGGGTGTCGGGATCAATTTCCGCGGGCTGGCCGAAGATCCCGGCGAGCGTTCCGTGGTCAGGCGGCTGCTGCAGGGCCGTTCGGTGGCGGGTGATCTCGGCCGTGAGCTCATCGAGAGACTCGCCGGTGAAATGCCGCGCCACGGCATCGAGCACGGGCGCCTCGGGGCTTTCGGCGATGTGCTCCACGATTTCCGCGCGCAGTCGGGTGGCGGTGCGTTCCTCCATCTCGGCGAATTGCGGGCTGACACGCGCCTCGAGCGGGAAACGCCGCAGCAGCGCGGCGCAGAAGGAATGGATCGTCTGGATCTTGAGCCCGCCGGGCGTTTCGATGGCCCGCGCGAACAGGCGGCGGGCGTCGCGCAGCGTGTCGTCGGATACCGCGCCTTCGACCCCCAGATCGTGCAGGGCGTCGCGCAGCCGGTCATCGGCCAGCATGGCCCACGCGCCGAGGCGGCGAAAGAGCCGGTTCTGCATCTCGCTCGCGGCGGCCTTGGTGTAGGTCAGGCACAGGATGTGCTGTGGATCGACACCGTCGAGCAGCAACCGCGCCACGCGGTCGGTCAGAACGCGGGTCTTGCCCGATCCCGCATTGGCGGCAAGCCAGGTGGACCGCGCGGGCTGCGCCGCGTCGATCTGGCGCTGTGTGGCGTCGTCACGTATCATGGCCAAGCCTTACCGGGGTGGGAACGTCGGTTATGTCCCATTCGCCGAACCTTGCAAGCTGGTCGTAATCGCCTTGGTCGCGGGCGGTGTGCGGCGCGCGCCGGGCGACGAACCCCTTGTCGGGATCCATGTAGGCGGCGACGAGCTGGGCGAATTCGCGCCAGATCTTGTCGGGCGGTTCCTTGTCCAAGGGTGCCGCCGCCTCCTTGCCGGTGCCGCCCAGCCCGATGAAGACCGCGCGGGCCACCTTGCCCGCCGCCAGAGCGCCGAAGCCGGCCTGTTCGGCAATCGCGGCTTCCAGCAAGAGCTGCTTGTCGAAATGGGTCTGCTCTTTGGCGCCGGGCGGTGTGCCGGTCTTGTAATCGTAGATGTGCAGGTTGCCGGCGCGGTCGATGTCGATCCGGTCCGCGGTGGCGGTCAGCGTGAAAGCCGGATCATCGAGCGTGGCGCGCCCCGGCTCTTCGAGAGCGGCCGGCGATGCGGCGGATCGGCGGGTTTCCTCGCCCTCGATGAACCAAGTCGAAATCCGGTCGAGGCGGGCCTGCCAAAGCGCGCGGGCCTCGGGCCACGGGACGTTTTCGGCCAGAACAGTCCCTGTGACGGCACGCAGATGCGCCGGCGTGCACAGATCCGGGTCGTCGCGTGTTTCGCGGATGAACCGCTCAAGCACGCTGTGAACGACGATACCGCGTTGGAGCGCATCGGGTACCTTCATCAGCGGATCGAGCGGCTTGAGCCCGAGCACGTGCTTGGCATAGATGGCATACGGATCACGGATCAGGCGCTGGATCTCGGTCACCGAAAGTTTTCGGGGCCGTGCCGTGACCGCCGGGCAGGGCGCGGGGCGGGGTGCCGGGGGAGTTTGGCCCGGGGCTTCCAGCATGGCCGCCCGGTCGAGCCATGCCCGACCCCGTGCCCGCATGTTTTCCAGCGCGGTATCGCCCCCTTGGGCGGGCAACCCCGAAAGCAGGTTCTGCATGCGGTTCAGCCATCGCGAGATCACGGTTTCCGCATCGTCGGAGCGGACCGCGCGGGTGAGCCAGACCTCGGGTGCGGCAACGGCCTGCTGGAAGTCATGCGCCGACAGGCCGATGCGCCTTTCGGGCAGTAACAGACCCGCCTGGTGACGCAGCGTGCGGTTGAGCCACGGATCGGGGGAGGGCATTTCCGGCCAGCTTCCTTCGTTCAGGCCAGCGAGGATCAGCAGATCCGCGCCTTGCACGCGCGCCTCGAGCGTGCCCCAGATCAGGATATCGGGGTGGGGCGTATCGGGGTTGCGCACTTCTTCGCCCGACAGCAGGCGATGCACGAGGCTGCAATAATCCATCGCCCCCATCGTGCCGCCATGGGCGCTTTCGCGGGTGAGCGTGACCATGACATCGCGCGCATCGCGCCCGGCCTCGCCCTGCCAGAGCTTGCTTTCGCGGGTGTCGATACAGCCGCGCGCGATGGCTTCGGCCAGTTCCAGATGGGTGTCGGCAAGCGTATCCAGCGGCATCTCGCCATCACGGTGCTGCCCGGTGATATGGGTGCAGACCCAGTCGGCCCATTGCGGGGCAAGCGGCGTTTTCTGCTTGGCGGCCCATGCACGGATATCGTCGGCCGCGGGATGTGGCGGGCCGTGACGCCGAAGGTGCAGTTCCAGTTCGCGGGTGAGCAACAGGTGCGTGCCCCGCTTGGCCCCGGAATGGGTGATCGGATGCTTGAGCAGCGTCAGCAGCGTGTCGGCGCCCAGCCTTTGCCGCAGCAATTCCGCCACGTGGCGCAGGAAGCGGCCCGGCGGTGACAGGTGCAGGGGCATTCCCGCGCTGTCATCGGGGACGATTCCCCAGCGGTCCAGCGCCGCCGTGACGCGGCGCGTCAGCGTTCGGTCAGGCGTGATGAGCGCGGCTGTCTGGCCCTCCTCCGCCGCTTGGCGCAGGCGCATGGCGATGGCCAATGCCTCGCGCCGGCTATCGGGTGCTTCGAGCAGCGTGATGTCGCGCGTCGCGCCCGAGATGTCATCCAGCCCGGGGCCATCGGCCAGCCATTGATCCGTCACCGGCGCGGGCCGCAGCGCGAGCGAAACAAGACGGTTGCGCGCGGGATTGGCCGGGGCGGCGTCGGTCCATTCTTCGACGTCCGCCGGCGTCAGCCCCAAGCCGTGCAGAAGGTGGTGGAAACGGTATTGTGGGTGATCCTCGGATAGTAGCGGATCGTTCATCGACCGCCAGACATCGGCGGGCATGTCGAAATCGAAGCCGGGCAGGACAACGGCGCCCTGTGGCAGCTCTGCGACCGCGCGCATCAGCAGTTGCGTGGCCCCGCGCGAACCGGTGGAGCCGGCAAGGATCACGGGGTGCGCCGGGGGATGGCGTTGCCATCGGTCGATGATGTGTTCGACCACCATGCGCTGCCGGGTCTCGATATCCGGGTCCGATTGATCGCGGTCGAAATAGTGTCTGACAATGCCCAGAAAGGCGAGACTGCGCGCCCAGTGGCCGGATTGATCCTGCACGTCCAGCGCGTCGATCACATCCGGGGAGACGCCTTCACCGTGCATTTCGTCGAGCAGCGCCGCAAGGCTGTCCGTCAGATCGAAAAGCGCGGAACGCGGGGCAAGACCGGGCTGCCCTTCCAGAAGCCGGGCGACCAGTTGTGCCAGTTCCAGCCGTCGGCGCAGGGGCGGAACCGGATCGGGAATATGGGCGAGATCCCAGTGTTCGCCGAGATCGGTCACGAGCCCCACCCGCGGCAGCAGCTGCGCGGGGCCGTTGTCGAAAAGCGTCCGGATCCGGCGACCCATGCGGCGGGTGTTCACGATGAGCTGAACGCGCGCCAGTGCGTCGGGCGGGTATGCCCCGCAGCGTTGGGTCAGCCCGTCAACAAGCGCGCGGGGGAAATCCACCCCCGGCGGCAGGGCGAAAACGCGGGGCTTTTCGGCGGCGTCAAACATCGCCGCATCCAAGCATGGATTCGGCCAGTGCGATAGAGGCCGGCCGGCCCACATCGCACCACTTGCCGGGGTAGAGCGTGGCGTGAAACCGGCCTGTTTCGAGTATCCGGTCCCAAAGAAGGTTGAGCGAGAATGATGACCCGGGAACGTCGTGCAGCCGGTCGGGTCGGATGATCTGAAGCCCGGTATAGACGGCACCCGGGCCCCGGGTGGCACGGCCGTCGACATCGATCGAGAAATCGCCATCGCCGGCGTGACCGAGGGCATTGTCACGCCGAACACAAAGCAAGAGTGCATCCATCTCGTCGGGGCGCCACGCGGCGGCAAGGTGCGCGAGCGGATTGGGCCCGGACCAGACGGCATCGGTGTTCATGGTGAAGACCGGGCCGGGGCCCAGAAGCGGCAGGGCGGCCCGGAGCCCGCCACCGGTTTCGAGGATATCGGGCGTTTCGTGCGACAGCGCGACACCCCGACCGGCCAGATGCTCGCGCAGCGGTTCGGGCTTGTAGTGCGTGTTGGCGACGATGCGCGCCGCCCCGAACGCCGTGACATGGTCAAGCGCATGGTCGATCAGCGGGCGGCCGGCGACCTCGACCATCGGTTTGGGCCGGTCGCGGGTCAAGGCGCCCATGCGGGTGCCGAAGCCCGCGGCGAAGAGCATCACTGCGCCGGGATGGTCTGGCATTGGTCCTTGAGCCGCTGGAGGATGGCAGGGGTCGGGGCGGGCATGGCGGCATGCACGCGCGTGGCAAGCGTCGACAGGCCCGGCGCGGCCAGATCGCGTTCAAGCAGGCCCCAGACACGGGGCAGCATGTCGATGTAATGCGCTTTGCCGTCGCGCAGGCAGAGCCGGGTGAAAACCCCGATGATGCGCAGGTTGCGCTGCGCGCCGAGGCAGGCATACGCCGCCCTGAACGCGTCGTCGTCCACGCCGGTGGCCGTGATGTACCGCGCCAGCATCCTGTCTTCGGTTTCGGCGGGCACGTCGCGCCGGGCGTCCTGAAGGAGCGAGACGAGATCATAGGCCCTGTGGCCCCGCATCGCGTCCTGGAAATCCAGAAGCCCGACCCGGGCTGTTCCGGTGCGATCGGGGAGCCACAACAGGTTTTCCGCGTGATAATCACGCTGGATCAGCACGTCCGCATCGGGCGCGTCGTGGTCCAGCGCGGCCCGCATGGCGCCTTTGAACGCCGTATTGTCCGTGGCGTCGATGCCTGTTGCGGCGGGCAGGTACCAATCCCATGCAAGCTTGGCGAGATCGCTCATCAAGGATGTGTCGTAGGGGGGCAGACCGGATGGCGGCGGGACCTCGTGAAGCCGGGCCAGAAGGTCGGTCGCGCAAGAATAGAGACTGTCCTCGGCCCCGGGGGCCCGCTGGACGACGCGGGCGAAAAGATCGTCGCCCAGATCCTCCAGCAGCAGCAGCCCTGCTGCATCGTCCCATGACAGCAGCCGTGGCGCGCTGAACCCGTGTGACTGAAGGTGGCCGGCGATCCGCATGAAAGGACCGATATCCTCTCCCCGGTCCGGCGGCGCGTCCATCAGGACCGATGTTTCGCCCGTATCGGCGCGCGACAGGCGCAGGTAGCGCCGGTTCGACGCGTCGCCGGCCAGCGGTGCGCGTGTCGCGTCGGCCCAGCCTGCCTTGTCCAGAAAACGGGAAATCAGCGCATCACGCGTCGTCATTCAGGCAATCCAGTCTGCTGTTCCAGCGCGGGTCGGTCCAGTGCAGTACCAGATCGCGGCGGTCGTCGCCATGGGGCACGGAAAACGTCAGTGTCAGGGCGTCACCGGGCACCATGTCGCCAAGGCAGTCCGGCCATTCGACAAGGCAGATCGCGTGTTCGAACGCCTCGGACAGGCCCAGCTCCTCGAGTTCGGACGTATCGCCGAGGCGGTAGAGATCGGCGTGCCATATTTCACCGGCCCGGCCATCGTAAGTTTGCACGAGCGTGTAGGTCGGTGACGGCACGTCCTCGTGGACAGACAGGCACTCTAGAATCACGTTGCGCGCGAATTGTGTCTTGCCCGCGCCGACGGGTCCGTCAAGCAAAAGAACATCGCCCGGTTCCAGGCGCGCCGCGATGCGCCGGGCCAACGCGGCGGTTGCCTCGGGCGAGTCGAGCCGGAATGTCAGGTCACGGGCGGTCATGCCGCGAATTTACAGGCCCTGCCGTGACCTGCAAGCGGCTTGGGCTCAGGCCGGTGTCGCGTGGCGGATAAGCTGGTGAAGGGGCTGACGGCCCCGGATCATCAGCATGGCCGCACCGCCGTTCAGCCCCGCAAGCTGACAGGAAACCGTATCGCCGTCAGGCAACGGCACCTCGCCTTGCAGCGTCTCCCGTCCTGCCCGTGTGCTCAGCCAGCGGCGGGCGTCGTCCCAGAAATGCGTGTCTGGAAGTTTTACCTGGCAGGTGGCGAAGAGGTCTTCGGCGTGCATGTCCGCGAAACTCGTTTCGGGATCGACCCCGAGCAATTGGCGGCACGCGCGGTTGCAGAAAAGCAGTATGTTGTCGGAGCCTATCACGGCGATTGGAGAGTCGAGCAGGTCCATCACGTTCTCGCGCATCTCGAGCTGGGCGCGGAAACGGCGGGTCAGCGAGATCTCGGCCGATATGTCCTCGAACAGGAAAGCGACGGCACCGTCGGGATGGGGGCGGCCCGAGACGCGGAATGTCGTTCCGTCGGGCAGGGACCAGGTTTCACGGTAGGCGCCGCCGGCCGCGCTCTGGACCATGTCGTTGATCCGCGCGCGCCACGTCGCGTAGTTCTTTGGTTCCGGCATCACCTGCCGGTCACGCAGTTGGTCGAAGAAGGATATCAGGCCCGGCCGTGCGCTCAAGAATTCGGCAGGAAGCCCCGTGTGGTCGATCAGTGCCGGATTGAACAGCGCAAGTCGCCTGTTCCTGTCGAAAACCACGAGCCCGGTCGTCAGGGTCGCGAATGTCTTTGTGAGGGTCTGGACGAATTCACGCTGGACCGTCTCGGCGTGCACAAGGCCCGTCACGTCGGTCGCGAAGTGCAGCAGGTAGTCGTCATGCCGCCGCGTTTCGACGTCGAACCAGTGCTGATCCGGTGCGCCGATATCGTCCGCGGAAACGGTGACTCGGTGCTTTGCGCTGGTGTCCGTCGCATCGAGGCCGGACATGGCCTTGAAAAGCGGATCGCCGTGACCGGTGAGCGCGGTGCAGGCATCGTTGCGCCACATGACGTCGCCGGCCGCATCGGTGACCCAGACCGGATGGGGAACCTGCCGCGAAAGGCCGGAAAGCAGTGCCTTGTCATGCCGAAGCCCGTAGGCATCCTGCGCGCAGCTTGCATCTGTCGGCGACGGGTCGGACAGGGTGACCCGCGTTGACCGAGCCTGCGGACGGATTGACAGTGTCGCGCCATCGTCGGGATCCGTGGCGTGATAGGTGGTTTCACCCGGTCCTGCATCGGGCAGTGTCGCGGGCAGGTCGGCAAACCGCGGCGCGAGCCAGTCACGCAAGGCAGGCCATTCGGGCTGGACCCCGTTTTCCGTTATCGACGAAAAGGCAGCCGCGTCGGTATCGACCAGCTTGTCTTGTTCAAGAAGGAAATGAGCCGGGGCATGAGCCCCAGTCGCCGCGCCGGGACGCGTGACGTCGCGACTTGCCGTTCGGCCCAGTGCATAGAGCACCAGGAACGCGACAATCCCGCAAGCGGCGAAGACAAGGGGCCACGCCCAGAGTGACAGATTGATTTCGGGCATTCGGCCCCTCGACAGATGGTTCGGGCGCCGAGCATCGGGGGCGTTGGTTAACCGCGGGTTAATCCGCGGACGGTTCGGGTGTGGATGGGTTCGTTCTGGCCGAGCGCGCCGTCGGCCGCGCGGTCAGGTGGCTCCATGTGGTGCCGCGGCCACGTGACTTCGACGAAGGCGCCGCGGCGGTCGGATCGCTTGGCGCTGCCGGCGAAGGAATCGGCGCCGTTCGCGAAAGTCAGGTCGGCGCCGGACCGTTCAAGCAGTGTTTTCGCGATGAAGAGACCCAGACCCATGCCTTCGTACTCGGGGCGGCGATGATCGATCATCGATGTCCGGCGCCGCATGAAAGGATCGCCGATGCGCCCGAGAAGGTTGGGCGGATATCCCCGGCCGTCATCCATGATCCGCACGGTGATCGTGGTCGCGGACCACGAGCTTTCGATCCAGACATTGGCGCGCGCGAAATCGACCCCGTTCTGGATCAGGTTGCGCAGCCCGTGGATGACCTCGGGGCGGCGCAGGACGGTCGGCTGCGTCGGGTCGGCGCTCGGTTCGGGGCCATGCTCGAAATGAATTTCCTTGCCACGCTCCAGATGCGGATCGGCGGCTTCCTCGATCATGGCGGACAGGGGCGTGCGGCGCAGGTGCAGATCATCCTTGCCGGCGCGGCCCATCGACCGCAGGATATCGCGGCAGCGGTCGGCCTGATCCCGGATCAGCAGGGCATCGTCGTGCAGGTCTTCGTGATCCGTGAGTTCCTCGGCCAGTTCCGAGCTGGTGAGCTTGATGGTGGCAAGCGGTGTTCCCAGTTCGTGCGCCGCCGCGGCG
Source organism: Roseovarius halophilus (ex Wu et al. 2025) (assembly GCF_047086965.1). NCBI lineage: Bacteria > Pseudomonadati > Pseudomonadota > Alphaproteobacteria > Rhodobacterales > Roseobacteraceae > Roseovarius > Roseovarius halophilus (ex Wu et al. 2025). The sequence goes on from NZ_JBKOTX010000003.1 coordinate 74,864, forward strand.
ACCACGCCGCCCAGATCGGTGAGCTTTTGTTCCCGCGCAAGGGCCATCTGCGTGGCTTGCAGCGCATCGGACATCGCCCGCATTTCCGTAACCATCCAGCGCGAATAGACACCGAGGAAAATCACCGCGATGACGATGGCCGCCCAGTTGCCGAAGCGAAACAGCTCGGGCACTTGCAGCACGAACCCGTTTTCGGTGCGCAGGGGCAGGTGAAACTCGATGAGCAGCGACACGATGAGGATCGCGGCAATGCCCAGAAAGACCGAGGACCGAGAGCTCAGCGCCGATGCCGAGACGGTGACCGGGCCGACGATGAGGATGGAAAACGGGTTGTTCAGCCCGCCCGTGAGATAGAGCATCGCGCCGAGTTGCAGCATGTCGAACAGCACGACAAGCAATGTCTCGGTTTCGGAAAGGCGTTTGTTCTCGGGGAACACGAAAGCGGCGACAAGGTTGCTGACCACCAGAAAGCCGACGACGAAGTAGCACCAGCCGATTTCGAGGCTGAGGCCGTAAAACCGCTGCGCCACGACCAGCGCCGTCAGCTGCCCCGCGATGGCCCACCAGCGCAGCAGAACCAGTGTCCGGAGCCTGATCCAGTTGCCCCGCCTTTGTGAATCCAGAAGCCCGGATGAAATGTCGGTCATTGATCGGCAGCCCCTGATTGCATCTCGTGCGCGCGTGGTTAGATAGATGAGAGGATGCACCAACCCGGCAGCTTATCAAGAGGTAGTGATGACACGGATAATCGCCCTTGCCGCCGGCGCCGCGATCGTGGCGCTTGTCGGAGTCATTTACATGGTGACAATGTCCGGCAATGGTGACGATCAATTCGCCGAATGCCGGGGGTCACAGGTGGCCGGCGGCGGCGAGATCGGCGGGCCTTTCACGCTGGTCAGCGAAACCGGTGAAACGGTGACGGACCAGGACGTGATCGACAAGCCGTCGCTGATCTATTTCGGCTATACTTTCTGCCCGGACGTTTGCCCGCTTGACGCCGCCCGCAACGCCGATGCCGTCGCGCAGTTGCAAGAGCGCGGCACGATGGTCAAGCCCGTCTTCATCTCAGTTGATCCCGCGCGCGACACGCCCGAGGTAGTGGCCGAGTTCACGGATTACTTGCACCCGCGGATGCTGGGCCTGACCGGGTCGCCGGAACAGGTGAAGGCGGCCAGCAAGGCCTATCGCACTTATTACCGCAAACAGGAACCTGCGAGCGGCGACGAGGAGTTCTACCTCGTCGATCATTCGACATTCACTTATCTCGTGTTGCCTGATCACGGGTTCGTGGATTTTTTCCGCCGCGAAGTCACTGCCGAAGATATGGCCGAGCGTGTGCAATGCTTTGTCGACCGCGCCGACTGAGCCGGCGGATTTGACGCAGGTGGTCGCGCGGGCTAGACATTTCCGGGGCAGGCGCGCGTTACGGGAGGACGGAAGGCATGGGTGAGGACCCTCGATTTATCGGTGACGACAGGTCCCTCCTGTTGGTGGATGATGACGACGCGTTTCTCAAGCGTCTCGCCAAGGCGATGGAAAAACGGGGCTTCGACGTCGAGACCGCCGAGTCGGTCGCTGCCGGGCAGGCGATTGCGACGGCGCGACCACCGGCCTATGCCGTTTGTGACCTGCGGCTGGAGGATGGCAACGGGCTGGATATCGTCGAGATCATCCGCGAAAAGCGCCCCGACAGCCGGGTCGTCGTCTTGACGGGCTACGGCGCGATCGCCACCGCTGTCGCCGCCGTCAAGATCGGCGCAACCGATTACCTGTCGAAACCGACAGATGCGAAGGACATAACGGATGCCCTGCTGGCGACGGGGGACGAATTGCCGCCACCGCCTGAAAACCCGATGAGCGCCGACCGGGTGCGCTGGGAACACATCCAGCGTGTGTACGAACTGTGCGATCGCAATGTCAGCGAAACGGCGCGGCGGCTGAACATGCATCGCCGGACGCTGCAGCGCATCCTTGCGAAACGCTCCCCGCGCTGACGACGCCGATCCAGGGATTACGGGATTTCGGCCAGTAACGCACCATGGCGGTCGATATAGGCGCGTCTTGTCTCGAGCGGCGGGCGCAGGTGCAGGTCGAGCCCGACAATCAGCGCCGGGTCGGGCCGGCCGAAGAACCGGTTTGCCTCCGCCTCGGAAAAACCGGCAAGGCGCGTCGCTTCCATCCAGGCGCTGATCTTGTCGGCCTTCTTGATCCGGCGCTTGACCGTCTGCGGCAGCACGGCGGGCAGACCGAAGCGTATGTGGATCGCCGCGGCGAGTCTTTTTTCCAGTTCATCATAGCCGGGGCCGACGGCGGCCTTCACCGGCGAAATCATGTCGCCGATCACGTATTCGGGCGCATCGTGCAGCAAGGCTGCCAGCCGCCATTTCGGTGCCGCCCGCGAATCCATCCGTGAATAGAGCCGTTCCACCAGCAGCGAGTGCTCGGCGACCGAGTAGGCGACATCGCCCTCGGTCTGGCCGTTCCAGCGCGCCACGAAGGCAAGGCCATGCGCGATGTCCTCGATCTCGATGTCAACCGGGGTGGGATCCAGCAGGTCGAGCCTGCGGCCCGAAAGCATCTTTTGCCAGGCGCGGGGTTGGGGCACGGCGGAACTCCGGTTGGACGCACGGGATGTTTGCGGGTGGTATCCGGCCTGCCGCGGCTTTGCAAAGGGCTTGCATCCGCGCCATGCAGCGACGTTCCCGGATTGCCGACAGGCTGACCCGGTGCTATCTGCCAACCCGAACCGGGTTTCAGGGAATCATTACCATGACGCAGGACTACGTGATCAAGGACATCTCGCTTTCGGATTTCGGCCGTCGGGAGCTTGACATTGCCGAGACGGAGATGCCGGGTCTGATGGCGCTTCGGGCGGAGTACGGGGATGCGAAG
>NZ_JBKOTX010000004.1:0-75249 GCF_047086965.1 Roseovarius halophilus (ex Wu et al. 2025)
TTCGAATCCCACCTCCTCCGCCAATCAAATGGATTAAACAATTGTATATAAATAAAAATTTTTTGGAGGGAGTAAGCGCATCCCCCACATGATCCCCCATTTCGAGCCCGGCCGTGACCAGCGGCGAAATCCCCGTGCCGTCCCGTAGCGGCAGGACCAGCGTCAGCGCACCGGGCCAGAAGGCCTGCGCCAGGCGGTCGGCCCCGGGCGCCATCTCGACCAGCGCGCGCGCCTGATCGACATCCGCCACATGCACGATCAACGGATTGAATGCGGGCCGCCCCTTGGCCTGATACAACCGGGCGACGGCGTCGTCGTCGGTTGCATCGACCGCCAGCCCATAGACCGTTTCGGTGGGGATCGCCACCAGCCCGCCCGCTGCCAGCAGTGCCGCAGCACGGTCCAGCCCGGCGGCGTCGGCGGTCAGGGGCTCGGTCTTGGTCTGTGCTGGCTGGGCGGTCATGACGTGGCGTTTCGGTTGCGACAGGGCACCTGCGCATTAGCGTATCGCGAGGGTCCGGTCGCCTTACCCGGCCCCCGCCGCGAATCCAAGCATCATCGCAGGGAGGTCCCGATGCCCTATTACAGCCCCGTCCAGGACATGCGCTTTCTCCTCGACAAGGTGGCGGGCTTCGAGGCGGTCCGCGCCACGGACCGTTTCTCCGAGGCCACGCCCGACATGGTCGAGGCGATCCTGACCGAGGCCGGCCGCATGTGCGACGAGGTGCTTGCCCCGCTGCAACGGGCGGGCGACCAGTACCCCGCGACACTGGACAACGGCGTTGTCCGCACGCCGCCGGGCTTTGCCGCAGGCTATCGCGCCATCGCCGAGGGCGGCTGGATCGGCATGTCGGCGCATCCCGACAATGGCGGGCTGGGCCTGCCGATGACGCTGACCAACGCGGTGAACGACATGATGTGCGGCGCCTGCCTCGCGCTGCAGATGAATCCCTTGATGACCCAGGGCCAGGTCGAGGCGCTGGAACACCACGCCAGCGAGGAGATCAGGGCGCTCTACCTGCCGAAGCTCATCTCGGGCGACTGGTGCGGCACCATGAACCTGACCGAGCCGCAGGCCGGATCCGACGTCGGCGCCCTGCGCACCCGCGCCGAGCCGAAGGGCGACGGGAGCTACGCGATCACCGGCCAGAAGATCTACATCACCTGGGCCGACAACGACTTTGCCGAGAACGTCTGCCACCTGGTGCTGGCCCGCCTGCCGGACGCCCCGCCGGGCACCAAGGGCATCAGCCTGTTCATGGTGCCCAAGCTGATCCCCGACCAGGACGGGACGCCCGGAGACCGCAATGCCCTGCGCGTGGTCAGTCTGGAACACAAGATGGGGCTGCACGGCTCGCCCACTGCCGTGATGGAATACGACGGCGCGACCGGCTGGCTTGTAGGCGAACCGCAGGGCGGCATGGCGGCCATGTTCACCATGATGAACAACGCGCGCCTCGGCGTCGGAACCCACGGGATCGGCGTGGCCGAGGGCGCCTATCAGCAGGCCCTGACCCATGCGCTGGACCGCAAGCAAGGCAAGGCAGGCGGCACGGGTGCGATCGCCGAGCACCCCGACGTCCGCCGGATGCTGGCAACGATGAAGGCCGATACATTCGCTGCCCGCGCCATCGCCTTTGCCAATGCCGTGGCCATCGACCTCGGCCAGGCCACCGGCGACAGCGCCTGGACCGCCCGCGCCGCGTTGCTGACGCCGATCACCAAGGCCTTCGGCACCGAGACAGGCATCCGCGTGGCCGACCTGGGCGTGCAAGTCCATGGCGGCATGGGCTACATCGAGGAAACCGGCGCCGCGCAGTATTACCGCGACGTGCGCGTCTCGGCGATCTACGAGGGCACCAACGGCATCCAGGCCATCGACCTTGTCGGGCGCAAGATGGCCGACGGGGGCGAGGCCGCCATCGCCCTGATCGACGAGATTTGCGAGGGGGCCGATGCCGCCAAGGGCGCCCTGCCCGATCTGGCCCGGGACGTCTACGAGGCGGCCGAGACACTGCGCGACGCCGTGGAATGGCTGGTCGCGCGCGACATGGAAGACCGGCTGGCCGGGGCCGTGCCCTTTCTGATGGGCTTTGCGCGGGTGCTGGGCGGGCACTATCACCTGCGCGCCGTCCGACAGGGCAACGCCAGCCACGCGCGGCTGGCCCGGTTCTATATCACCCGCCTGCTGCCCGAGCATGCCGCCCAGCTGGCCGCGGCCCGCGCCGGGGCCGAGGGCCTGATGGCGCTGACGCTTGACGACCTGGGCGCGTGATGGTCAGAGGCGGGCCATGAACAGAGCCACGACCGGCATCAGATACCCGTGGGAGACGCCGCCCGATCATGGCGCGGCGCGCGAGATCGCCGACGGCGTGCTCTGGCTGCGCTTGCCTCTGCCAATGGCGCTGGATCATGTGAATGTCTACGCGCTGGATGATGGCGACGGCTGGACGGTGATCGACACCGGCTTTGACAGTCGCAAGTCACGCGCCATCTGGGAGACGGCGCTGGCCGGGCAGATGGCAGGCAAGCCCGTCACCCGCGTCATCTGCACCCATCATCACCCCGACCACATGGGCCTGGCCGGCTGGTTCCAGGAGGCGGACGCAGAGCTGGCCATGCCGCGCACCGGCTGGCTCATGGCGCGGATGCTGCAACTGGACGAACAGCCCGCCTACCCGGCCCGCTCGATCACCTTCTACCAGCGTGCCGGGATGGACGCCGAGGTGCTGAAGACCCGCCGCGCCGAACGCCCATTCAATTTCGCTGACTGCACCCACCCGCTTCCCCTGGGGTTCACCCGCCTGCAAGAGGGCCAGATGATCCGCATGGCCGGGCGCGACTGGGACATTCGCATGGGCAACGGCCACGCGCCGGAACAGGCCACCTTCTGGTCCTGCGATGACGACCTGGTGCTGGCGGGCGACCAGTTGCTGCCTTCGATCAGCCCCAACATCGGCGTCTACCCCACCGAACCCGAGGCCGACCCGCTGGCCGAGTGGCTGGACAGTTGTGCGCGGTTCCAGCCGCTTGCCGAGGATCGCCACCTCGTGCTGGGCGGGCACAAGCTGCCCTTCACCGGGCTGCCATTGCGCCTGACCCAGTTGATCGAGAACCACCACGGTGCGCTGCAACGGCTTATGGGCCACCTGTCCGAGCCGCGCCGGGCAGGCGATTGTTTCCTGCCGATTTTCAAGCGCGAGATTTCCGGCGGCCAGTATGGCCTGGCCCTGGTCGAGGCGCTGGCCCATCTCAACCATCTCTACCAGACCGGCCGCGCCACCCGCGAGCTGCGAGAGGATGGCGCCTGGTGGTTCCAGGCCCGCTGAGACCGCATACGCGCGTGCGTCAAATCGGCAGGTGCCCCCCTGCGCGGTTCGAACGGGGCTGACAGGGCCCCGCGAATGGGCTACGTCATGTCACGATCGCAGTTGCACACCCGAGGACACGACATGGCAGAGCACAAGCACGGTGAGATGGACACCAGCGAACAGGAAAAGACCTTCGAGGGGTTCGTGACCTTCACGGTTCGGAGCACCATCGCGATCATCGTCATCCTGATCTTCCTCGCGTTGATCGGTGCCTGAGCGCACGGGGCTCTCATGGACCGCCGCACGTTCCTGCTTTGTGCCCCGCTGGCCCTGGTGGCCTGCGGAGCCACACCGGAATGGGCACCGGACGAGTTCGTCGCAGCCAAGGCCTATGCGCATCCCGGCCCCAAGGCGCTGACGCTTTTCACTATGCGCAACACCGGCACCGACAACGGCGCCCACACGGGACTGATGATCAACGCCAGCCAGCGCGTGATCTGGGACCCGGCGGGCACCTTTGGGCATGACACGATCCCCGAACGCAATGATGTCCACTTCGGGATCACCCCGCGGATCGCGCAGTTCTACACCTCGTATCATTCACGGGTCACCTACTACATGCAAATCCAGCGCGTCGAAATTCCGCCCGCCACCGCCGAGCTTGCCCTGCGCCTGGTGCAGGAGAACGGCGCGACGCCCAAATCGCTCTGCACCATCCATACGTCGCGGATGCTGGGGAAATTGCCGGGGTTCGAGGACATCCACACCACGCTTTTCCCGGACACCCTGGCCGAGCAGTTCGCGCGGCTGCCCGGGGTGACGACTCGCACCTATCGTGAGTCCGACAGCGCCGACAAGTCGGTCGCCGCCGCGCAATTCGATGCGGCTAGATCGACAGACCCGTAAACCACAGAAGCGCATAGAGCGTGACCGCCCCGGCGGCGATCGCCCCCAGCACGTTGCGCGTGAAATATCCCACCACCACCGTCGCCACGGCCGCGGCAAAACGCGGGCCGTCGGGCTGGGCGCCCGTCGCCTCGGGCCAGAGCACCAGCGGCGCCACCAGCCCCGGCAGCACCGCCACCGCGGTATAGCGCAGGTGCCGCAGAACCCAGTCGGGCAGGGTCGCCCCGCCCAGCACCCCCAGAAAGGAAAACCGCAGCAGGAAGGTGCCGATCCCGGTGGCCAGGATGATGATCCAGATGGTCGCGTCGCTCATGGCGCGGCCCTCCGGGTCTGCCACAGTTCGACCCGGGCGCCCACGGCCATGGCCACCAGCGCCGCGACCAGCAGGCCAAGGTTGTAGGGCACCCCCGCTAGCAACAGTGCCAGCGCGACCGAGGCGAAGGCCGCCGCCAGGTGCGCCGCCGTCCGCATCATCGGCCCGATCAGGGCCAGGAAACAGACCGGCATGGCGAAATCCAGCGCGAGCCAGGCCGGGATGCCCTCGCCCAGCCAGAGCCCCAGCGCGGTCATGGCCACCCAGGCGGGCGCGATGGGCGTGACCACGCCAAAGAAGAATGCCATGCGTTGGGCCACGGACCAGTCGGGGTATTGCTCAAAGCGTATCGCCGAGCAGGCAAAGCTCTGATCAACGTTCACATAGGCCGCCAGCGCCCGCTGCCACAGGGGGGCACCCCCCAGCCAGGGCGCCAACCAGGCCGAGTACATCGCCATGCGCAGGTTGACCGCCAGGGCGGTGGCCACGACGATCAGGACCGGCGCGTTGTCCACCATCAGTTGCAGGGCCGCCAACTGTGCCGCCCCGGCGAAGACCACGGTGGAAAAGGCCATGGCCTGCGGCACGCTCAGCTCCGACTCGGCGGCCACCACCCCGAAGAGCAGGCCGAAGGGCCCCGCAACCAGCAGGAAGGGCAGCGCATCGCGCAGGCCCATCAGATAGGTGTTTTTCGGCTTGGATCGGGCCACGGGACTGACCTAAGGTTCTGGTCGGAGAGGATCGCGTACCGCGCCAGGGGGAGCATGGCAACCAATGACACAGCCGTTGGGCGTGATACTGGCAGGCGGGCGCGGCACCCGGATGGGTGGCCGGAACAAGGCCATGGTGATGCTCGGAGGCGAAAGCCTGCTGCAGCGCGCCACCGGGCGGCTGGGCCCGCAGGTCGCCGCGCTGGCGGTAAACACCAATACCACGCTCGACACCACGTTGACGCAGGTGCCCGACAGCATTGCAGGCCACGCCGGACCGCTGGCAGGCGTTCTGGCTGCGTTGGACTGGGGCGCGGCCATGGGGGCGCGGCATGTGGTGACCGTGCCCGTGGACGTGCCCTTCTTTCCCTGCGACCTCGTCCCGCAGCTTTTGCTGGCGGGCGAAAGCCACCCGGTGGGCCTGGCCATCGCGGCGGCCGAGGACGGCCTGCACCCGACCTTCGGTCTCTGGCCGGTGGACCTGCGCCCGGAGCTGACCACGGCGCTGGCGGACGGGGTGCGCAAGGTCACCGACTGGACAGACCAGTACGGCGCGGCGCGAGCCTATTTCCCGACGACTGTGCCCTCGTCCTTTCTCAACGTGAACCGGCCCGAGGACCTGGCGCGGGCCGAGGCGGCGTTGGCCGCCCCGGAATGACCCCGGCACGCGGTTTCTCCGAGGTCGAGCGACCACGGGTCGCCGCGCTCTATTGGGGGGCCTTCGGCGGCAAACTGGGCCGGGTCATGGGGCCGCGCCGCCGGGCGCTCGCCTTTCTTGGGGACGTGATGGACCCGACCCACGCGCTGACCATGCGCGACGCGGCGGGCCGCATCCAGGGCCTGGTGGGGTTCAAGACCTACCGCGGCGCCCTGGTGGGCGGGCACATGAGCGACATGATCCGGCACTACGGTCGGCTGGGCGGCGCCCTGCGCGCCGGCGCGCTGAGCTTACTGGAACGCGAGGTCGAGAACCACCGCTTCGTCATGGACGGGATCATCGTCGCGCCCGAGGCACGCGGACAGGGCATCGGGACGGCGCTGCTGGAGGCCATCGCGCAGGAGGCCGCCGACCGGGGCTTCTCGGAACTGCGGCTCGACGTGATCGACAGCAACCCGCGGGCCCGGGCGCTTTACGAACGGCAGGGCTTCGTGGCCGGGGGAGAGCACCGCCTGGGCCTGCTGCGGCACGTCTTCGGCTTTCGCTGCGCCACGACGATGATCCGCCGCGTCGCCTGAGCCGCCGACGCCGCCCCTGCCCCCCGAACAGCCGGACGCGCCGCCGTGCCGATTATGGCGCGAACGCCCTCGTCATGGCCAGACCGGTCGCCACCAACCAGCCTGCCCGAACGACAGCTTTGCGCAGGGAGGGGGGCTGCAAATTCATAGCTGTTTCCCGATCCCCCCTATGCAGGGTCAGAGCTGTCATCGACGCCCTTATCCGCGCGAATAGCGCCGAAGGCGCCGCGCGATCGCCAGCCCGCCCCCCGGGCTGGCGATTTGGTGGGGCTTGGCACCCCGTTCGGATGTTTTGCGGATTTGGTCGGATAAAGTGCCTCGCTCAAAGGGCCGATCGCCATCCCGCGGGCTGGCCATCGCGCGACTTGCTCTCAATATCCGCCCTGGGCTGACACCCGTCATCCGACGCGCTTGGCCAAGGAAGATGAACGAGTGTTCGGCCCGCCGCTGCCACCCGGTCCCTGCTGTCCAGTCGCATCCTAGTCAAACGCCCCGGTGACCCGGCCCAGCAGCATGAAGGCGCGGGCGGTGCGGGTTTCGGACAGGGCGGCGATCTCCTCGTCGGTGGCCTCTTTCTCGAAGCCTTCCAGCATCTGGTCGAACTTGCGCAGGAAATGGTGTGCGGCGTCGCGAAAGATCGTGTCCTCGCGCATCCGGCCGGCGGCCAGGGCCAGCGGCTCGGGGGCGCGCACCCCGCCCAGGGCACCCACGGCCCTGCCGCGTTCGCCGCGGGCGAAGCGGCGCCAGAATTCAGGGCGCGCCCGGTCGGGGTGCAGGTCGTCCATGTAAACGCCATCCTGGCTGAGCAGCGTCAGCACGTCTTGGCTGGCCTGGATCAACTGGCGCGCGTCGCGGTCCTTGAGCGCGCGGCGCAGGGCGGCAAAGCCGACCGCGTCGTCCTCGGTATCAGGAAAGTTCAGCGCAAGGATCAGATCGGACCGCTGTACCGGCGGGGGCATGTCCTCGGGGCCGGTGCCAAGCGCCAGGGCGGGCTGATCACCGCTGCCCGCGGGCGGCTCGGGACCTTGCGGCGCAGTCAGGCCACCCGATCGCTCGGCAGTGGACGTCGGGGTCGCTCCGGCCTGCTGCGCAGCCCGGGCGATCTCGTCGAGTTTTCTTTCTACAGCAGGGTCCATACCGGCGGCCCCGCGGGCCTGGCGGTCGGCGATATAGGTCTGACGCATGGCATCGACCGCCGCCTGCAAGCGACGCGATTCCTCGCGCACGATGCGGGCCGAGCGCATTGCAATGGCCGCCACCCAGATCACCGCAAGGGGCAGGACCACCGCCAACAGCGTCACCGCGAAACCGACCCTGTCGGCACCGTCGTCCGCCGGCCCCACGACAAAAACAAGGGCCGCGGCTGCCAACCAGACCAGGCTGATCACCCCGGCCGTGATCTCGACCGCCGAGACGCGCGGCCCCGCCGGCCTGTCCCGCGCTTGCAGGGCGGCGTCGGCCTGGGTCGGGCGGTTTGCCATGCTGCTGGCCTCCGGCCCTAGGCCCAGGAAATGCTGAGGATCTCGTAACTGCGGTCCCCGCCGGGTGTGTGAACTTCGACGCTGTCGCCCTCTTCCTTGCCAATCAGGGCCCGGGCCAACGGCGACTTGATGTTCAGCCGGCCGGCTTCGAGGTCGGCCTCGTATTCGCCGACGATCTGGTAGCTCTTTTCCTCGTCGGTGTCCTCGTCCACGATCCCGACCGTGGCTCCAAACTTGATCGCGCCGGACATCTTCGCCGGGTCGATCACCTCGGCCAGAGACATTACGCCTTCAAGCTCCTTGATGCGGCCCTCGATGAAGGACTGCTTTTCCTTTGCCGAATGATACTCGGCGTTCTCGGACAGGTCGCCATGTTCGCGGGCCTCGGCGATCGCCTTGATGATGGCGGGGCGCTCCTCGCTCTTGAGTTGCTTGAGCTCGGCCTCGAGCTTGGCGTAACCGGCGCGGGTCAGCGGTATCTTGTCCATCGGTTCGTCCTGAAAAGCGTGAAACTTGCAGTAAGTGTTCATAACCCCCTAGGCCGCCGGGCCTCAAGGGAAGACACCATCGGCGTCCCCGTCCCCGACAATATGAGGTCACGACGCCACCGCAAGCCCCGGCACAGGTCGCGGCGTGACAATTTAACGTCGTGTCTCGATTGCTCAGGGCAGGCTGGTCCGATACCTAAGACATGTAAGGGCGCGCAAGGACAGAGGAGGCCCGGACATGGCCGAAGTGATACGCGAATCCATGGACTATGACATCGTCATCGTCGGGGCGGGACCCGCGGGCCTGTCGGCCGCGATCCGGCTCAAGCAGCTGGATGCCGATCTCGAGGTCGTCGTCCTGGAAAAGGGCTCCGAGGTGGGCGCGCATATCCTGTCCGGCGCGGTGCTGGACCCCTGCGGCCTGGACGCGCTTATCCCCGACTGGAAGGAAAAGGGCGCCCCGCTCAACGCGCCGGTGCGCGACGACAACTTCTACATGCTGGGCGAGTCCGGCAAGGTGCGCGTGCCGAACTGGCCGATGCCGCCGCTGATGAACAACCACGGCAACTACATCGTCAGCATGGGCAATGTCTGCCGCTGGATGGCCGAACAGGCCGAGGAACTGGGCGTAGAGATCTTCCCCGGCATGTCCTGTTCCGAACTGGTCTACGGTGAGACCGGCGAGGTGAAGGGCGTTGTCGCCGGGGTCTTCGGCCTGGAGCCCGACGGCTCCTACGGCGAGAACACCGAACCGGGAATGGAACTGCATGGGCGTTACGTCTTCCTGTCCGAAGGCGTGCACGGCTCGCTGTCCCAGGAGGTTATCGGAAAATACGATCTGCGCGCCGGGAAAGAGCCGCAGAAATACGGCCTGGGCATGAAGGAAATCTGGGAAATCGACCCGGACAAGCACCGCGAGGGCTCGGTGACGCACACCATGGGCTGGCCGCTGAACGGCAACGCGGGTGGCGGGTCGTTCATCTATCACCTGGACAACCACCAGGTCTACGTGGGCTTCGTGGTGCACCTGAACTACCGCAACCCGCACCTGTACCCCTACATGGAGTTCCAGCGCTTCAAGCATCATCCGATGGTGGCCGACCTGCTGAAAGGCGGCAAGCGCGTGGCCTACGGCGCGCGGGCGATTTCTGAGGGCGGCTATCAGTCGATGCCCAAGATGGTGGCGCCCGGCGTGGCGCTGCTGGGATGCTCCGTGGGCATGGTCAACGTGCCCCGCATCAAGGGCAATCACAACGCCATGCTGTCCGGCAAGGCCGCCGCCGAAGCCGCTGTTGACGCGATCAAGGCCGACCGCGCGCGCGACGAACTGACCGCCTACGAAGACGAGGTGCGCACCGGCGCCATCGGCCGCGACCTCGGGAAGGTGCGCAACGTCAAACCGATGTGGTCCAAGTGGGGCTTGAAGGCCTCGCTCGCCCTGGGCGGGGTCGACATGTGGACCAATACCCTCTTGGGGCAGAGCCTGTTCGGCACCATGACGCACGGCAAGTCGGACGCCGAGGCCACCGAAACCGCCGACAAACATCAGCCCATCGACTACCCCAAACCCGACGGCAAGCTCAGCTTCGACCGGCTGACCAACGTCAGCTATTCCATGACCAATCACGAGGAAAGCCAACCCGCGCATCTGAAGCTCGGGGATGCCAGCGTGCCGATTTCCGTGAACCTTCCGAAATACGCCGAACCGGCCCAGCGCTATTGCCCGGCCGGCGTCTACGAGGTGGTCGAGAAGGACGGCGAACAGAAATTCGTGATCAACTTCCAGAACTGCGTGCACTGCAAGACCTGCGACATCAAGGACCCCAGCCAGAACATCCACTGGACGGTGCCACAGGGCGGCGACGGGCCGAATTACCCGAACATGTGACAGGCCCCGCTGTCGATGTGCCCGGATTTCGGGCAGTGTTCACGCCCTACCCGAGCCAATGCGCAGCCCGCTGCCACGGGCATCGCTTGTGATTTGCCCCCGGCGGGGCCGCGCTATACTCATGGCGTGTCAAGATATCCGGAGACTGCCGTGCCCAGACCCCTCAGCCTTGCCCTGATCGCCGCGATCGCCCTGTCCGGACCGGTCGCCGCCAACCCGGACCTGGGCGCCTATCTGGCCGCGCGCCAGGCCGGGCTGACCCAGGATTACGACGCCGCCGCCACCTATTTCGGCAAGGCCCTGACCCGGGACCCCAGCAACCCGGCCCTGCGCGAGAACGCCCTAACCGCGCAGATCGCCGTGGGCCGGGTCGAGAACGCCCTGCCCGTGGCGCAGGCCATGCTGGCCGAGGGGCAGAACGGTCAGATGGCCAACCTGGTGCTGCTGGCCGAGGCCACACGGACCGAGGACTGGGACCGCGTCGTGGACCTGATGGAGGCCGGTCTGGAGGTCGGTCCCATGATCGACGGGCTGACCCAGGCCTGGGCCTTCGTCGGCAAGGGGCAGATGGACGTCGCACTGGAGGCCTTCGACGAGATGGTCGAGACCTCCGGGTTGCGTTCTTTTGGCTACCTTCACAAGGCTGCGGCCCTGGCCCAGGTGGGCGACCTGGACGCCGCCGATGATATCCTGTCGCGCCCGCCCGAGCAAGGCGTGGTGCCCAGCAGGGCCTCGGTGCTGACCCATGTGCAGGTCCTCGCCCGGCTGGGCCGGTTCGAGCCTGCGCAAGAGGTGCTCGACGAGGGTTTCGGCCCGAACCCGGCGCCAGAGCTGCGCGCGATTCGCGCGCAGGTCGCCGACGGCGTCGTTCCAAAGGGGGCAGGGATGGCCGACACCCCGCGCGCTGCCGTCGCGCATCTGTTCCTGAGCCTGGCAGAGGCGCTGCAAGGTGGCGAGGCCCAACCGTCCTACCTGTTGATGTATGCACAGGCGGCCGCCTATATCGACCCCGATCTGGCCCGCGCGCATGTGATGGCCGCACGGCTGCTGGACGAGATCGGCCAGCACGATCTGGCCGCGGCCACCTTCGCGCGGGTCGATCCTGCCGACCCCGCCTTCCTGACCGCCGAGCTTGGCCGCGCCGAGGCCCTGCGCGCCCAAGGACGCACCGAGGCCGCGATCGAGGTGCTCTCGCAACTGGCCCGCGGCCATGACGACGTGGCGCTGGTGCATGCCTCGCTGGGTGACATCCACCGCGAGGCCGAGGACTACGCCGCGGCCAATACCGCCTATGACACCGCGCTGTCGCTCTATGGGCCGGATCACCCCTCGCGCTGGTGGGTCACCTATGCCCGCGGAATCACCCACGAACGGATGGACCAGTGGGACAGCGCCGAGGCGGATTTTCGCGCGGCGCTGCGGCTCGAACCCGGTCAGCCCTCGGTGCTGAACTACCTTGGGTATTCCATGGTCGAGATGGGCGAGAACCTGGACGAGGCGCTGGCCATGATCGAGGAGGCCGCCGCGGCGCGCCCCGACAGCGGCGCGATCATCGACAGCCTGGGCTGGGTCCTGTTCAAGCTGGGCCGCTACGACGAGGCGGTGACGCATATGGAGCGCGCGGTGGAGCTGGAGCCGGTGGACCCTGTCGTGACCGACCACCTGGGCGACACCTACTGGATGGTGGGCCGCGCCGTCGAGGCGCGCTTCCAGTGGCGCCGCGCGCTGTCCTTCGACCCCGACCCCGAGCTGGCAGAGCGCATTCGCCGCAAGCTGGAGGTCGGCCTCGAGGAGGTGATGCACGAGGAGGGGCAGACCCCGGCGGACATGGCCTATGACACCGACTGAGGCGGCGCCGCTGACGGAACTTGCCCCGGCCAAGCTGAACCTCTGCCTGCATGTCACCGGGCAACGCGCCGACGGGTATCACCTGCTCGATTCGCTGGTCGCCTTCACCGAGGTCGGCGACCGTGTCACCGTGACCCCAGCCGACAGGCTGAGCCTGAGCATCGAGGGGCCCTTTGCCGCCGGCCTGTCCTCGGAGTCGGAAAATCTGGTTCTGCGCGCGGCACGGCTGCTGGACCCCCAGCGTGGCGCGCATATCCACCTGCACAAGGCCCTGCCGGTGGCCGCCGGGATCGGCGGCGGATCGGCCGATGCGGCGGCGACCCTGCGGGCGCTCTCCCGGCTCTGGGAACGGCCGCTGCCCGAAGCGGCGCAGACCCTGACGCTGGGGGCCGATGTGCCCGCCTGCCTGACGCCGGGCCTGTTTCGGATGCGCGGCATCGGCCAAGAGCTGGCGCGCCTCCAGGACCCGTCCCCGCTGCCGCTGCTGCTGGTCAACCCGGGCGTGGCGGTCTCGACGCCCGGGATCTTCGGCGCGCTCGCGCCGAAGACCAACGCGCAGATGGATGACGCCATGCCCGCCTCGTCGGATACCGCGGCATGGGTGGCCTGGCTGGCGCGCCAGCGCAACGATCTCACCGCACCTGCCATCGCCGAGGAACCGGTGATCGGCCGGGTGCTCGAGGCGCTCTCGGTCCTGCCGGGGGTTCGGCTGGCGCGCATGTCCGGCTCGGGCGCCACCTGCTTCGCGCTTTTCGCGGAAACGGCCCGGCGGGATGCGGCGGCCGAGTCGCTGCACCGCGCACACCCCGGCTGGTGGGTCATGGCGACAAGCCTTCGGTCTGCATGAAGGCCACGCGGCGCGTCGACGCAACGTCCGCGCTCAACGCAGCCGCGCGACGACGTAGTCGGCCTGATCCACCAGAATTTCGCGGATCGCATGGTCCGGCAAATCGGCCAGCGCAGTCTTGGCGCGGTCGGCCCAGGCCAGAGCCTCATTGCGGGTGGCCGCGATGGCACCGTGCCGGTCCAGCAGGGCCATCGCGGTGTCCAGATCGCCCGCCTCCTGGCGTCCCTTCTCGATCGTGCGCTGCCAGAATTCGCGTTCCTCGGCATCGGCTGCGGCCAGGGCCTTGATCACCGGCAGGGTCAGCTTGCGCTCTCGGAAATCGTCGCCGATGTTCTTGCCGGTGGCCGCGCTGCCCGCGTAGTCGAGGATATCGTCTACCATCTGGAAGGCGATCCCCAGCGCGTCGCCATAGTCGAACATGGCACGGACCCGCGCCTCGTCCTGCGCCGCGATCACGCCGCCCACTTCCATCGCCGCCGAAAAAAGTGCCGCGGTCTTGCCGCGCACGATCTTCAGGTAGGTCTCTTCACTGGTGGCCAGGTCGCGCGCGGCGGTCAGTTGCAGAACCTCGCCCTCGGCGATGGTCGCGGCGGCATTCGACAGGATGCGCAGCACCCGCAGCGAGCCGGTCTCGGTCATCAGTTGGAAGGCCCGCGCAAAGAGGTAGTCGCCCACCAGAACACTGGAGGTGTTGTCCCACAGCAGGTTCGCGGTGGGACGGCCACGCCGCTGCGCGCTTTCGTCGACCACATCGTCGTGCAGCAGGGTGGCCGTGTGGATGAACTCGACCGTCGCGGCCAGGTGCACATGGTACGGCCCGTCATAGCCGCACATCCGCGCCGCGCCGAGCGTCAGAAGCGGGCGCAGGCGCTTGCCGCCGGCCTCGACCAGATGCGACGTGACCTCGGGAATGCGGGGCGCATGCTCCGAGGCCATGCGCTCACGTATCAACACGTTGACCAGGTCCATGTCATGCGCCAGCGCCCCGGCCAGGCGCTCCTGCGGTTTGGTGGCGGCATCTAGGGTCATGAACTCTCCGTCAGATGCTCGACAAAGGCGGGGGTTTCGCCTTAGGTCGGGTGGATGAAGGAACTTTTGCGCAGCAACGACCCGACCGTGATCGCCTTTGCCAAGGCCCTGTTGGCCGGAGAGGGTATAGAGGTCTTCGAATTGGACGTAAACATGAGCGTCCTCGAAGGCAGCATCGGCATTTTGCCGCGCCGGATCATGGTGCGGACATCGGACCATTTCATGGCCGCCGCCATCCTGCTGGACAATGACATCGACCTGGGCCAGTGATCCCGGCCCCTGCGGCGCAACCGGGGTGACCCGCGACGCCTTCCTCGGGGGCCGTCTGACCCTGTGCCAGCCCGCACGCGGCTACCGGGCCGGGGTCGATCCGGTCTTGCTGGCGGCGGCCACACCCGCGCGGCCCGGCCAATCGGTGCTCGACCTGGGCTGTGGGGTGGGCGCAGCCCTGTTCTGCCTGGCCGCCCGGGTGCCCGGACTGGACCTGACCGGCGTGGAATTGCAGCCCGACTATGCCGCGCTGGCACGAGACAACGCCGCAGAAAATGGCATCGCCGCCCGGATCGAGGCGGCCGACCTGCGCGCCCTGCCCCGCGCTCTGCGCGACCGGGCCTTCGAGCAGGTGATTGCCAACCCCCCCTACTTCGATCGTCGCCAAGGCACCGCCTCGGGCGCGGCAGGGCGCGAGACGGCCTTCGGCGGCGACACGCCGCTGGCCGACTGGATCGAGACGGCGACCCGGCGGCTGGCCCCAAAGGGCTACCTGACGCTGGTGCAAAAGGCCGACCGCCTGCCCGAGCTGCTGGGGGCCATGGATCACCGGCTGGGCAGCGTCACGGTCTGGCCCGTTGCGGGCCGCGCCGGGCGCGCCGCCGACCGCGTGCTGGTCTGCGCCCGCAAGGAGGGGCGCGCGCCGTTCCGGCTGCGTGCCCCGCTGATTCTGCACGCGGGCGCGGCCCATGGCAGCGATGCCGAGGACTACACCGCGCAGATCCGCGCCGTGCTGCGCGACGGCGCTGCCTTGCCAATGGTCGGTTAACCTTTCTGGAAGGAGGCGCAGTTTTCCTGCGGAAAGGCGCGCAGGCGGACCGATTTTCGGCCCCACAGCGTGACAGACACCGAAAGGTATGATGCACTGATGCTACAACTCAACCGCATGGAGGACTCACATGAGCATTACGTCGCACCTGCAAGAGCTCAAGAGAAAGCACGACCAACTGTCCGAAGCCGTTGAGACCGCCCAGCGCGCCCCGGGGAGCGACGACCTGGAGATCGCGCGCTTGAAAAAACAGAAGCTGCAGCTCAAGGAAGAGATCGCCCGCCTCGAAGAGCGGGCCTGAAGCCCCGACAGGGCGAAACGGGGCTGAAACGGAAAGGCCGCCCCGGTGGCGGCCTTTGTCCTGTCACGCGAAGAACTGTCCGCCGTTGGCGGAAATCGTCGAGCCGTTGACGAAGCTCGAGTCGTCCGAGGCCAGGAAGGCCACGCAGCGGGCGATTTCCTCGGGCTCGCCCAGGCGGCCGGCCGGGATCTGGCTGATGATGGCCTCGCGCACCTTGTCGGGCACGGCCATGACCATCTCGGTCGCGATATAGCCCGGGCAGACGGCATTGGCGGTGATGCCCTTGGCCGCGCCTTCCTGGGCCAGCGACTTGATGATGCCCAGATCGCCCGCCTTGGTGGCGGCATAGTTGACCTGCGCGAACTGGCCCTTCTGACCGTTGATCGAGGAGATCACGATGACCCGGCCGAAGCCGCGTTCGCGCATGCCGGGCCAGACCGGATGCACGGTGTTGAAGACGCCAGTCAGGTTGGTGTCGATCACCTGGGACCATTGCTCGGGGGTCATTTTGTGGAAGGGGGCATCCTTGGTGATGCCCGCATTGGCCACGACCACCTCGACGGGGCCAAGATCCGCCTCGACCTTTTCGATGCCGGCCTTGGACTCGTCGTAGTCTGCCACGTTCCACTTGTACGTCTTGATCCCGGTTTCCTCGGTGAACTTCGCGGCTGCCTCGTCATTTCCGGCATAGGTCGCGGCGACCTCGTAGCCCTCTTCCTTGAGCTTCTTGGAAATGGCGGCGCCGATCCCGCGGCTGCCCCCTGTCACCAGTGCAACACGTCCCATGGTCTTTCTCCTCCTTCAGGGGCTGGTTCGGGGCGCCCTCCCGGCGCCCCCATTTTCCTTGTCGATGTCCTCAGCGCTCGACGCAGAGCGCCACGCCCATCCCGCCGCCGATGCAAAGCGTCGCGAGGCCCTTCTTGGCGTCGCGGCGCTTCATCTCGAAAAGCAGGGTGTTGAGAACCCGCGCGCCCGAGGCGCCGATCGGGTGGCCGATGGCGATGGCGCCGCCGTTCACGTTCACGATCTCGGGGTCCCAGCCCATGTCCTTGTTGACGGCACAGGCCTGGGCGGCAAAGGCCTCGTTCGCCTCGATGAGGTCGAGGTCGCTGACCGACCAGCCGGCCTTGTCCAGTGCCTTGCGGCTGGCGTGGATCGGGCCGACGCCCATGATCGAGGGGTCCAGCCCGGCGGTGGCATAGCTCGCGATGCGGGCCAGAGGCTCGATGCCGCGCTTCTCGGCCTCGTCGGCACTCATCAGCAGCGCCCCCGCGGCGCCATCGTTGAGCCCCGAGGCATTCGCCGCGGTGACCGAGCCGTCCTTGGTGAAGGCCGGGCGCATCTTTTCCATGCCCTCGATCGTGGCACCGTGGCGGATGTACTCGTCCTTGTCGACGACGATATCGCCCTTGCGGGTCTTGATGGTGTAGGCCACCACCTCGTCGTCGAACTTGCCGGCGGTCTGCGCGGCCTCCGCCTTGTTCTGGCTGGCCAGGGCGAATTCGTCCTGTTGTTCGCGGCTGATCTGCCACTTCTCGGCGACATTCTCGGCGGTCTGGCCCATGTGATAGCCGTTGAAGGCATCCCACAGCCCGTCACGGATCATTGTGTCGATGTATTTCATGTCGCCCATCTTGTGGCCCTGGCGCAGGTTGGCCGCATGGGGCGACATCGACATGTTCTCCTGCCCGCCGGCGGCGACGATGCTGGCATCCCCCAGCATGATGTGCTGTGCGCCCAGCGCCACGGCCCGCAGGCCCGAACCGCAGACCTGGTTGATGCCCCAGGCGGCGCTTTCCTGCGGCAATCCAGCGTTGATGTGCGCCTGCCGGGCGGGGTTCTGGCCCTGCGCGGCCGTCAGCACCTGGCCAAGAATGGTCTCGGAGATCTCGCCCTTGTCGACACCGGCCCGTGCGACGACAGCCTCCAGCACGGCGGTGCCAAGGTCATGGGCCGGGGTATTTGCAAAGCAGCCGCCGAAGCTGCCCACGGCGGTGCGGGCGGCCGATGCGATAACGACATTGGTCATGAATGAGTCCTCTCGTGATCCGTCAGGTTTGGCGGGCAGGAGCCGGACGCGGAATCACGCGGGCCCGAACCCGCCATCTTCCCACTTCATAGGCGGTCCATTCTGCCACTGCAACACGGTTTGCGGCGCGGTTGGGTAATCTTGTTTCAAAACCGGGGCCGGATCGGTTCATATACGAAAGCGCGGTACGCCGTAATAGTATCCTTGAAGGCAATCGACCCCGAAACCGGTCACGACCTCGGCCTCGCGGGCGGTTTCCACCCCCTCGGCCACGGCGCACATCTCGAACTGATGGGCGATGGTGATCAGCGCCTCGGCGATCACCTGGTTGTCCGGGTCCTCGTCGATCGCCCTGACAAAGCAGCTGTCCACCTTGACCAGGTCGAAGAAGAAATCCTTGAGATGGCGAAAGGCGGTCAGCCCGGACCCGAAATCGTCAAGCGCGAAGGCCACGCCAAGGGGCTGCATCTCTTCCATGAAACGGATCACGACCTCGGGCAGTTGCATGGCGCTGCCTTCGGTGATCTCGAGGATCAGGCGGTGGCCAAGGTCAGGGTCGTCGTGCAACGCGCGGTCGAGTACCCGCCGCCAGGCCCCGTCCCCGAGGGATCGGGCCGAGACGTTGACCGCTAGCCGCACGCCAGGCATCTCGCGCAGCCGCGACAAGCCGAGGTCGAGCGCCGCACAATCAATGTCGCGGCCGATGCCATCCTCCTCGATCCGGTCCATGAACTGCGCCGCCGGGATGACGCGCCCCGTCTCGTCCAGAATGCGGATCAGCCCCTCGTGAAAGGCCGCCTTGCCACCCGGCCCCGCCAGCACCACCGGCTGAAACGCCAGGGCGCAGTGACCCTGCGCCAGGGCATCGCGCACCATGCCCATGACATCCCTGTCACGGACGCTGACGGCATAGTCCAGCGGATCCTTGGGCACCTGATCGTCAAGCGCGGACCGGGAAAGATCAAAAGCGGGCATCGGTTACTCCGTTGTCACCCTCGAGGTCTGCCAGTCCTGGCGTTAAAGGCCGGTAAAACGGAGTCGTTTACGTTGAATTGTCGGCAGAAAGATCGCCTCATGGGTCGCTGCGGCGCTGCCGACCGGAACTTTGCTGACGTCCAAGATATGGAATGTAAAGGGGCTAAGTGCAAAAGTCGCGCTGGTCAGATCAAATCGACGTGTCTTGTTCGTGTAGCAAGTATTTGTTTGTCTTCAAATGACGCTCGATCAAACGTTTTTGCTTCTTTCCGTCGGGAATGTATCTTGCCGGCTTGGGTGCATGATCCCTTTTTGCAATCTCTGGAAATATCGTTGCAATTTCTTCGCGCGCGTCGTAGCTGAGAGATTTCAGTGCATGCAATCCTGTGAAAAGGCTTTCGGTTGGTGCCCCGTCGCTGTAGATGATTTCGTGCTGATCGAGAAGGAGGTGGAAATATTCGACGGCCTCGGTCTTCTCGTCGATACATACGCCGGGAATCTTCGTAAGCTTGATCGCCGGCACCAGGACCTGCTGGCGCCCGAACATCCTTTGGGCAATGGGTGAGTGCACCAGCATTCGGTGCTGACGCGAAACCGCCATGTCCGTCTCGGGCAGATTGTGTCCAAAGCTTCCGGCGAATAAAATGATAGGACGCAACTTCGGATTGGCAGCGAGTTCGATCGCGCCGAAGGTGCGTCGACCAATCCAGCGGATGGGTCGAGGCCCGCCATCCATCGTCGTGACCATGTCCCCGACCTGCAGGTCTTCTATGGCAACCGGACCATCAGGCGTGTGGATCCTGACACCAGCAACAAAACAGACGACATTACTGTCCTGATAGGTGTATTCGTAGTTGGTCGAGGTCGGATAGTAATCCGAATCTGTGATCGTGTAAGTGACGCCTTTAATGATCGGCCCGTCGAAAATAAAGTATCGCCCGTCGAAGCCATTATCGGTTCTAGGGTTTGTTGGAAAACTGATTTCCGACGCCACCAGCGTCTCTCTGGATGTTGGATGCTCGAGCTCTAACCGGCGTTCGTGCCCGACAATTCCGTTATTCAGAACTGTTCCGGATGACGTGTCCGTCACTGTTCCTGTCTGTGCGGTTGATCCAATTATCTCGTCGCCAGCGTCCTCGACAAAGTTTGGATCGTCATCCTCGACAACGGCGGTCAGATCGAGGTTCGCGGTGTTACGGATTGTAAATGAGTTGAAGTCGACCAAGTTGATGTCGGAAAGGGTCACTACCTGTTCATTATCTATCCGGGTTGCCATGTTTTCCTCACTCTTGAGAGGCTGAGCTTCATAAATGCCCCGTCGCGACCCCGGTCATCCTTCGATCGCCATTAAAGGACCAAACCGTGTCGAGCCGCCCCGCACCGTTTACCAATCATAAATTAACAACCTGAGGTTGTACGGCCTTCGTTTATTCGGTGGGTGTGACAGGGGCAAACGCCGGCTGTCGGGCCAGGCTGATCCCGATGCCGGGGCCTTGCGGATGTGATCGGCGCCGTCAGAGGCTGGACAGGTCAACCACCATCTTGTCACCTGCCCGCACCGCGCGTCCTGCGCGCCCATGGCCTGAGGGGGCACCTTGCCCGGTGGTCGCCGCCTGCTACCTGCCATGGGCCACGGGACAGGAGCCGGATCATGACCATACCGCCCAAACGCCGCCCCGGCGGCCTGCCGGTGCCCAGCCGCAGGCTGGGGCGCAACGCGCGCATGGGCGGGCTGGCGCTGGGGCTGGCGGGCCGCATGGCGCGCGACGGGCTTGTTGGGCTCGGTCGGGGTGAGCGTCCCGACCCCCACGCGCTGTTGCTCACCCCTGCCAACCTGCACCGCATCACCGATGAATTGGCCCGGATGCGGGGCGCGGCCATGAAGGTGGGGCAACTGGTTTCGATGGACGGCGGCACCGTCCTGCCGCCCGAGTTGGCGCAGATCATGGCCCGCCTGCGCGACGAGGCCGAGTTCATGCCGCCGAAACAGCTGAAATCGGTGCTGACCGCGGCCTGGGGTCCGGACTGGCTGCGCCGCTTCGCACAGTTCGACGTGCGCCCGATCGCGGCGGCCTCGATCGGACAGGTCCACAAGGCGCGGCTGCGGGACGGGCGCAGCGTCGTCGTCAAGGTGCAATATCCCGGCATCGCCCGCAGTATCGACAGTGACGTCGCAAACGTCGCCAGCCTGATCCGCCTGTCGGGCCTGATCCCAACTGGCCTGGACCTGGCTGCGCTGATGGACGAGGCGCGCGCGCAACTGCACGCGGAAACGGACTATGCCGCCGAAGCCGCGCACATGACCCGCTTCGCCGCCCTGTTGGAAGAGGACGCCCGCTTCGCCCTGCCCCGCCCGGTGCCCGAACTGACGCAGGGGACCGTGCTGACGATGGATTTCCTCCCCGGCCAGCCCATCGAACACCTCACCGAGGCCCCGCAGGCCACCCGCGACCGGGTGGTCGAGGCCCTTTTCGATCTGCTGCTGCGCGAGATCTTCACCTTCGGACTGGTCCAGACCGACCCCAATTTCGCCAACTACCGCCACGACGCCGAAACCGGCCGCATCGCCCTGCTGGATTTCGGCGCGACCCGCGCACTGGCCCCCTGGATCGCGCCCGCCTATGGCATGCTGATCCGCGCGGGGCTGGCCGGGGCCCGCAACGACATGGTCACGGCGGCGACAACGCTGGGCCTACTCGACGACACCCTGCGCCCCGACCACCGCGCCCGCGTCATCGCCATGATGGAAACCGCCTTCGACGACCTGCGCCAGCAGCCGGTCTACGATTTCTCGGATCAAAGCCTTGCACGGACCCTTCAGGCCGAGGGGATGGCCCTCGCACAAGAGGGTCTCGCGCCTGCCGCACCGCCAGCTGACGTCTTGTTCCTGCAACGCAAGATCGGCGGGCTCTACCTGCTGGCCGCCCGGCTGGGCGCTCGCGTGGCGCTGCACGATCTGCTGGACCGGCACCTGCCCTGAGATCACCAGCGGGTCAGCGCGTCCTCGTCCTCTGCCCGGGCAGCGACCCAGGCGTCGCCCTCCTCGGTGCGCTCCTTCTTCCAGAAGGGCGCCCGCGACTTGAGGTAATCCATCAGGAACTCCGCCGCCTCGAAGGCATTCTGCCGGTGGCGCGCGGCGGTGGCGACCATCATGATGACCTCCCCCGGCGCCAGCGCGCCGTGGCGGTGAACGATCAAGGCGTCGGCCAGGTCCCAGCGGCCCATGGCCTCGTCCCGGATCTTGCCCAGCGCCTTTTCCGTCATGCCCGGATAATGCTCGATCTCCATGGCCTTCAGGCCCCCACCGACATCCCGCACCAGACCCGAGAAGCTGACGACCGCCCCGGCACCGTCCAGTGACGCGCAAAAGGCGTTCATCTCGCCCCCCGGATCAAACCCCTCTGCCTGCACCCGGATCGTCACGCCCTCACCCCCCGGTCATCGGTGGAAAGAAGGCGACCTCGCGCACCCCGTCCAGCGAATCCGTGAACGCGCACAACTCCTGGTCCAGCGCGACACGCAGGGCGGTCAGATCGGCAAAGGCGGCCTCATAGCGCGCCTCGCGCCCGCGCAACTCCGCCACCAGATCGGCCACGGTCGCGGCACTGGTCTGCACCTCCTCGCGCGGCAGGCCGATGCGTTCACGCACCCAGGCAAAATAAAGCACCTGCATGGCTACCCCCTCAGATGCGGCAGGGACTTGCGAAAGTAATCCCCGCCCGTGACAAGCGTCAGCACCATCGCCGCCCAGAGCAGCAGGATGCCGATCCACCAGCTATACATGCTTCCATAATACTTCCACAGGATGCCGTTTTCATCCGGGAGTTGCCCGTCAAGAATAGCGAAGATCGTCGCCGGGTCCATCCCCTCGGTCTGCATGGCGAAATAGGTCTCGAAGGCCCCGGTAGAGAACAGCACCGCGATGGCCGTCATCTGCGCCGCCGTCTTCCACTTGGCCAGCCGCGTCACCCTGAGCGTGCCGGCCGTCTCGCCAAGAAACTCCCGCAACCCGCTGACAAAGGTTTCGCGGAACAGGATCAGCGTGGCCGGCAACAGGATCCAGGGATCCATGCCCGAAAACCCGCAGATCACCAGCAGCGCAATCACCACCATGGCCTTGTCCGCGATGGGGTCCAGCATGGCGCCGAACCTCGACTCCTGGCTCCAGGCGCGGGCCAGATAGCCGTCGATCCAGTCGGTCAACGCGGCGCTGGAAAACAGCGCCAAAGCGATCCAGTCGGCCCAGGGCCGGGTGAAATAGAGAAACAGCACCGCCACGCCGGGCGCGGCCAGCAACCGCAGCACCGTCAGGGTATTGGGCAGAGTCCATTTCATGCCCGCGTCTTAGCGCCAATCCCGCCCCCGTGCCACATTCGCGTGCATCTTCTGGCCAAAAATATCCCGGGGGTTTGGGGGCTGCCCCCCAACTCCCAGGCGGCGGCACGCCGACGAGATATCAAGCGTGCCGCAGGCACTCCACCAGGTCAGCCTTTCTCGTGAAAATGGCCATGGATCGTTTCGGCCATGGCCTCGGATATGCCGTCAACCGCTTTCAGATCGGCGAGCGCCGCGCGGCTGACCGCCTTGGCCGAGCCGAAATGCGCCAGCAGCGCCCGCTTGCGCGCCGCGCCCACGCCGGGGATGTCGTCCAGCGGGGTGGCCCCCACGGATTTGGCCCGCTTGGCGCGGTGCGTTCCGATGGCGAAACGGTGCGCCTCGTCGCGCAGGCGCTGGATGAAATAGAGCACGGGATCGTTGTGGCGCAGCGCCATCACGCGCTTGCCGGTGCGGTGGAACTCCTCCTTGCCGTGGTCCCGGTCGATCCCCTTGGCCACGCCCACCATCGGCACGTCGCCCACGCCCAGCTCCTCCATGATCTGACGCACGGCGCTGACCTGGCCCGCGCCGCCGTCGATCAGCAGCAGCCCCGGCCACTGGCCCGAGGTCCGCGCGGGGTCTTCCTTCAGCAGCCGTTTGAAGCGCCGCGTCAGCACCTCTTTCATCATGCCGAAATCGTCGCCGGGGGTCAGATCCTCGCCCTTGATGTTGAACTTGCGATACTGGCCTTTCTCGAAGCCCTCGGGCCCGGCCACGATCATCGCGCCCACCGCGTTCGTGCCCTGAATGTGGCTGTTGTCATAGACCTCAACGCGCTGGGGCACCTGGCTCAGGTCGAAGGCCTCGGCCAGACCCTTGAGCAGCTTTCCCTGCGTCGCCGTCTCGGACATCTTGCGCGCCAGGCTCTCGCGGGCGTTGCGCAGGGCTCCGCCCACCAGCTCGGCCTTTTCGCCGCGCTGCGGGACCGTGATCTCGACCTTACGGCCGGCCTTCTCGGCCAGGGCGCGCCCCAGCAAGTCGGCATCATCCACCCCGTGCGACAGCAGCAGCTGCCGCGGCGGCTCGCGCTGATCGTAGAACTGCGCGACGAAGGCCTGCATGACCTCGGCGGCGTCCTCCTCACCGGTCACGCGGGGATAGTAGTCGCGGTTGCCCCAGTTCTGGTTCGCCCGGATGAAGAAGACCTGCACACAGGCCTGTCCGCCTTGCGCATGCAGGGCGATAATGTCGGCCTCGGCCACGCCCTGGGGGTTGATGCCCTGGGCAGTCTGTACCGAACTCAGCGCGCGGATGCGGTCGCGCAGGGCGGCGGCGCGCTCGAATTCCATCTCGGCGGCGGCCTCTTCCATCTGCGCGGCAAGTGCCGCCTGCATCTCGGTCGACTTACCCCGCAGGAAGCGTTCGGCATCCCGCACCAGCGCCGCGTAGTCCTCCTGGCTGATCTTGCCGACGCAGGGCGCACTGCAGCGCTTGATCTGGTACAACAGGCAGGGCCGCGTCCGGGTCTCGTAGTCGCTGTCCGAACAGGTGCGCAGCAAAAAGGCCTTCTGCAGCGTGTTCAGCGTGCGGTTGACGGCCCCGGCACTGGCGAAGGGGCCGTAATAGGCGCCCTTCTGTTTCTTGGCGCCGCGGTGCTTGCCGATGCGCGGAAAGTCATGGTCCTTGGCCACGAGGATATTCGGAAAGGATTTGTCGTCGCGCAGCAAGACGTTGTATTTCGGCTTGAGCTGCTTGATGAGGTTCTGTTCGAGCAGCAGCGCCTCGGTCTCGGTCTGCGTGGTCAGGAACATCATCGAGGCGGTCTCGTCGATCATCCGTGCGATGCGCGGCGAATGCCCGGTGGGCCGCGCATAATTGCCGACCCGCACCTTGAGGTTGCGCGCCTTGCCCACGTAGAGGACCTGGCTCTGAGCATCGAGCATCCGATATACACCGGGGCTGGAGTCGAGCGTCCTGAGGTAGGACTGGATGACCGCCGCGCCGGTCCTGGGGGGCTGTTCCGCGTCGCTCATGGGCCTAGCCTATGATTCCCTAGCTTGGCTGCAATGACCCGCCACGGGGATCAAGCGGGAACATACCCACCATTCCTGTGGACAACCCCGTGGGCAAGCTTTTGGGCATCGGGAATTTTCCTTGTGTCATGACAGCTTCGTGACCCTGCACAATTTTTAGGCAAAACCACAGGTCTTTGAAAACAATATATAAATATCCAGACCTATCGCAAGCCTCTGAGTTTGTTACAAAATTATTAAGGCCCGGCAGCGCGCGGCTTGGCCCGTGCACAACTGATGGCGGCGGTTACTCCGACCCGAGGACATCGGGCGTCTGCCAGGCCAGGTGCTGGCCGCCGTCGATGCACAGCAGTTGCCCCGTCACCGCCGGGGCATCCAGGAAGTAACCCAGCGCCGCGGTGATATCCTCGGGGTTCGAGCCGCGCCCCATGACGGTGGCCGCGCGCTGGCGGGCGAAATGCTCGGCGCTCTGGCGCGCGCCCTGCAGGGTCGGCCCTGGGCCAATGCCATTGACCCGCACCCGCGGGGCCAGGGCCTGCGCCGCCGTCTGAGTAAAGGCCCAGAGCCCCATCTTGGCAATGGTGTAGCTCATGAAGGCCGGGGTCAGCTTGCGCACCCGCTGATCGACCATGTTCACCACCAGGGCCTGCGCCTGCGGCTCGCCGTGCGCGTCCGTGGCCGCCCCGGGCGCCTGCCCGGCCAGGGCCTGCGTCAGGACAACCGGCGCGCGCAGGTTCGAGTCAAGATGTCTGTCCCAGCTTGCGCGGGTGATCGTGTCGATCTCGTCGTACTCGAAGATCGAGGCATTGTTCACAAGGCAAGTCACCGGCCCCAGCATCTGCGCCGCCCGTGGCAAAAGCGCCTGCGTGTCAGCCTCGGACAGCAGATCGGCCTGCAGGGCAACGGCCCGGCGGCCCATCCCCTCGATCTGCGTCACGACGTCTTCGGCGCCCTGCGCGCTGCCGTGGTAGTGCACGGCGACGTCCAGCCCGCGCCCGGCCAGATAGAGCGCCATCGCACGACCAAGGCGCTTGCCGCCCCCGGTGATCAAAGCCACACCCGTCATAGAACCACCCATACGTAAGCAATGTAGAGCACGCTGAAGACGATACCCCATATCCGATTGATGTTCATGCCGAAAAATACGAAAGGCACAAGGATCAGGGCCGCCCCGAGCATGACCCAGAGGTCGAAGCGCAGGATCTCCGGGCCGACCGGGATATCGCCCAACAGTGCCGCCACACCGATGATCCCCAGAAGGTTGAACATGTTGGACCCGAGGACATTGCCCAGCGCGACATCCGCCTGCCGGCGCAGCGCCGCCATGACCGTGGTCGCCAGTTCCGGAAGGGAGGTTCCCACGGCGACCAGTGTCAGCCCGATGGCGGTTTCCGAAACGCCGAATGTTCGGGCGATATTGCTCGCCCCATCCACCAGAAAGTCCGCGCCCAGCGGCAGCCCGATCAGCCCCAGCGCAAGAAACAGGATGATCTTGGGCCAGGGCAGGTCGGGATCCGCACCCTCCAGGTCGTCGGCGTCCTTCGCAGGGGCCGCGGCGTCGGCCTTGCGGTGGTTGTTCGCCGCCCGCGCCGCGTGGATCAGCATCGCCGCGAGCGCCGCCAGCAGGATCAGCCCCGATATCCAGTCGAACGTCCCGCGAAAGGCCAGAACGATGAACAGGACGGTCGCGGCGATCATCTGCATGTAGCTGTCGCGCGCGTTGCACGCGCCCGTGTGTATCACCGCCAGCAGCGCCGGCACCCCCAGCACCATCAGAACGTTGGCGGTGTTCGACCCGACCACGTTGCCCAGCGCCAGCCCCGGGACATCCTCCCGGATCGCCTGCACCGAGATCAGCAGCTCGGGCGCCGAGGTGCCGAAGGCGACGACGGTCAGCGACACGATCAGGGCCGGGATGCCGACGCGCAGGGACATGTTGACCGCGCCCTTGACCAGGCTGTCGCCGGCCAGCAGCAGGATCAGCAGGCCCAGCCCGGTATAGACCCAGTCCACCAGCATCAGCTGCGCCCCTTGCAGTCGCAGGATTTGCCAAAGGTGTACTTGCCGCACTTGCGGCACTTGGCCGCCGAGAGCCTGTCCTGTGCCCGGCGCACGACGCGCGGTGCACGCAGTTTGCCGAACATGCCCAGCACGCCGATGAAAACGAGGAAGAGAAGGACAATCTTGGAGATCACGTCAGAGGCCGAAACGGGCGTAGGCGGCCCGCTCCTCCAGGCCGGCGATGGCGTCAGCGGCCAGCCCCGCGCCGACCCGCTGGAACAGGCCGCGCTTTTGCCCGTAGCGGCGGAAGCGGACCTTGTCGCCGAACCGATCCTGCATCACCGGCACTAGTTGGCCCAGCCCGTCGGCCAGGCCCACCTCGACGGATTGGCGCCCGACCCAGACATCCCCGGTAAAGAGATCCTGACCCTCGGCCAGTTTTCCCGCCCGGCGCTCGGTGACATGGTCCTTGAAGTAGGCGTGCAACTCGTCGAGCATCCCGCGCAGGCGCTTTATGTCCTCGGGTTTCTCGGGCTGGAAGGGGTCCATGAAGCTTTTGGATTTCCCGGCGGTGTGGACGCGGCGTTCGACACCGACCTTGTCCAGCGCCTGGGGCAGGCCGAAACTTGCGGCGATGACCCCGATCGAGCCGACGAGCGAGCCGCGATCGACGTGGATTTCCTGCCCCGCGGTGGCCAGCCAGTACCCGCCCGAGGCGGCCACGTCCTCGACGAAGCTGTAGACCGGGATCTCATTCTCGCGCGACAGGCGCATGATCCGCGCTGCGATCAGTGCCGATTGCACAGGCGAGCCGCCGGGCGAGTTGATCTCGAGCGCGACAGCGGCGGGCTTGCCGCGACTGAAGGCCTTTTCGATGGCCTCGGCCAGCCCCCGATCAGAGAGCCCGCGCGCCCCGTTCGCCGCGATCGTGCCCTGCAGGCGGACGACCGATACGACGGGACCGGATTTCAGGAAGGGAATCCAGCGTTTCATGCGTTCACATGTAGGCTTCGGGGCCGATGTGAACAAGGCAGCTTGAGCACCAAACGTCCCTGCGCCCTCCCTCAATCCCGC
Source organism: Roseovarius halophilus (ex Wu et al. 2025) (assembly GCF_047086965.1). NCBI lineage: Bacteria > Pseudomonadati > Pseudomonadota > Alphaproteobacteria > Rhodobacterales > Roseobacteraceae > Roseovarius > Roseovarius halophilus (ex Wu et al. 2025). The sequence goes on from NZ_JBKOTX010000004.1 coordinate 27,827, forward strand.
AGCCGCCATCCCGTCCGGAAGATCCCGGCGATCACGGCCAGGCACAGCGCGGTGAACCCCGCGATGGCCAGCAGGCTCAGCCCCACCGGCACATCCGCTGTCCCGAAGAAGGCCCAGCGGAAGCCAGAAATAAGGTAGACCACCGGGTTGAACAGCGTGATCGTCTGCCAGACCGGCGGCAGCATCGAGATCGAGTAGAAGGACCCGCCCAGGAAGACCAGCGGCGTGATCACCAGTAGCGGCACCAGTTGCAACTGCTCGAAATTGCCCGCCCAGATGCCAAGGATGAAGCCCAGCAGCGCGAAACTGGTGCAGGTAAGAACCAGGAAGGCCACCATGGCCATCGGGTGCCGAATATCGATGTCGACGAAGAGAAAGGCGGTCAGCAGGATGATTGTCCCGATAAACAGCGCCTTGGTCGCCGCCGCGCCCACATAGCCCAGGGTGATCTCGAAGAAGTTCACCGGCGCCGAGAGATGCTCGAAGATCGTGCCGATGAACTTGGGAAAATAGATCCCGAAACTGGCGTTGGTCGTGGCCTGGGTCATGACCGATAGCATGACAAGCCCCGGCACGATGAAAGCCCCGTAGCTGACCCCCTCGACCTGGTCGATGCGGCTGCCGATGGCGGCACCGAAGACCACGAAATAGAGCGAGGTCGAGACCACCGGCGAGACGATGGACTGCCACAGCGTGCGGAAGAACCGGCTCATCTCGAAGACATAGATGGCCTTGATGGCATGCAGGTTCATGCGTCCTCCTTCACGAGGCTGACAAAGATCTCCTCGAGCGAACTTTGCCGGGTGTGCAGATCGGTCATGTGAAGCCCCGCGTCGCGGATGTCATTGAGCAGGCCGGTGATCCCGGTCTTGTCGGCCTGGCTGTCGTAGGAATAGACGAGGTGGCCGTTCTCGACGCTCAGCGGCAGGTGCGCCAGCGCGTCGGGCACCGCCGTCACCGGCTCGGCCAGTTCGATCTGGACCGTCTTGCGCCCCAGCCGGCGCATGAGCGCATCCTTTTCCTCGACCAGCAGGATCTGGCCCTTGTTGATGACGCCGATGCGGTCGGCCATGGCCTCGGCCTCTTCGATGTAATGGGTGGTCAGGATGATGGTCACCCCCTGCTGCTTGAGGCCCCGGACCAGTTCCCACATGTCGCGGCGCAATTCGACGTCGACCCCGGCAGTCGGCTCGTCCAGAAACAGCACGCGCGGCTCGTGGGCCAGCGCCTTGGCGATCAGAACCCGACGCTTCATACCGCCCGAGAGCTGCATCAGCTTGTTGTCCTTCTTGTCCCAGAGCGAGAGGCTGCGCAGCACCTCCTCGATCTTGGCATCGTCCCGGCCCTTGCCGAACAACCCGCGCGAGAACTGCACCGTCTTCAAGACCTTTTCGAAGGATTCGACATGGGTTTCCTGCGGCACCAGCCCGACCATGGCCCGGGCGTTGCGATAATCGCGCAGGATGTCATGGCCGCCCACGGTGACGGTGCCCGACGTGGGCTGTGTGATGCCGCAGATCGTCGAGATCAGCGTCGTCTTGCCGGCACCGTTGGGACCCAGAAGCGCGATGATCTCGCCCTCGCGGATGGTCAGGTCGACGCCCGAGAGGGCCTCGAACCCGTTGTCATAGCTTTTCCTGAGATTCCGGACTTGAACGATATCGGTCATCACTGCCCCCTTTGGCGCTAACAGTAGTCCTTCCAAAGCCAAAGGAAAAGCGAGACCCCGGCCTGCGCAGACGCACGAACGCGGGGCATCGCCCCCGGAATTCGGGCCTGTCACCTGCGCGGCATTCGCGCTAGATACCCGACGAACCAACCCTTGGGACACCTGCACCGATGGACAGGCATTTCATTTCCGGCGTGGCGCTTGCAGTGGTGGCAATCTGCCTGCTGCCCATCGTCGGTGTGGTGGCCGCGTCGCTGCTGGGCGATCTCGACACCCTGCGCCACCTCGCCGACACGGTGCTTTGGCGCTACACTTGGACGACGCTGGTGCTGGTCGCACTGGTGGGCGCGGGCAGCATTGTGTTCGGGGCGGTGACGGCCTGGTTGGTGGTCACGACCGAGTTCCGTGGCCGCCGCTGGCTGGAAATCGCCCTGGTGGTGCCGCTGGCCTTCCCGGCCTACGTGCTGGCCTATGCCTACACCCATATCCTGGACCATCCCGGGATCGTGCAAACCCTGCTGCGCGACGTGACGGGCTGGGGCCCGCGCGACTACTGGTTCCCCGAGATCCGCTCGATCGGCGGGGCGGCCGCGATGCTGACGCTGGTGCTTTACCCCTATGTCTACCTGCTGGCCCGCGCGGCCTTTCGCCTGCAGGCCAAGGCCCCCTATTACGCGGCCCGCTCGCTCGGGTCCTCGCCCGCCGCGGCCTTCTTCCGCGTCGCCCTGCCCATGGCGCGCCCGGCCATCGCGGCCGGTGCCCTGCTGGTCATCATGGAGACCATCGCGGACTTCGGCACGGTGGCGCATTTCGGCGTGCAGACGTTCGCCACGGGCATCTACACCAGCTGGTTCTCCATGGCCGACCGGGCCGCGGCGGCGCAGCTTGCCATCGGGTTGCTGGCCTTCGCCCTGCTGCTGGCCGTGCTCGAACAGAAGAACCGCGGCGCGGCTTCCTATGCGCTCCGGGGGCGGCAGGCGCCCTTCTCGCGCAACCGCCTGGCGGGCGGCAAGGCCCTGGCGGCGCAGGTGGTCTGCGGACTGCCGGTGCTGCTGGGGGTCATCGTGCCCACCGTCGCCCTTTTCGCGATGGGCCTTCGGTCCGAGCAGAACATCTTCAGCCCGCGCTACATGGATTTCCTGCAGAACACCCTGAAGCTGGCAAGCGTCGCTGCGATCGTCACGGTCTCGGCGGCGGTCTTCATCGGCACCTTCCGGCGGATCAATCCCAACCGTATCTCGACGGTCGCGCTGTATGTGGGGCGTCTGGGCTATGCCGTCCCCGGCGGGGTGATCGCGGTGGGGCTGCTTGTGCCCTTCGCAGGCTTCGACAACTGGCTCGATGCCCGGATGGAGGCCTGGTTCGACATCTCGACGGGACTGCTGATCACCGGGTCGATCTGGCTGATGATCGCGGCCTACATGATCCGCTTCCTGGCCGCGGCCATCGGGGCCTATGACAGCGGGCTGACCACGGTCACGCCGAATGTGGATGCCGCCGCGCGGGTGCTGGGGCGCAGTTCCATGGGCACTGTTCGGTCGGTCCACCTGCCGATCCTGCGGCCCAGCCTGCTGACGGCGCTGCTGATCGTCTTCGTCGATACGGTCAAGGAACTGCCCGCCACCCTGATCCTGCGGCCCTTCAACCATGACACCCTGGCGGTGCAGGCTTTCCGGCTGGCCTCGGACGAGCGGCTGACCGGCGCGGCGGTGCCCAGCCTGATTATCGCCGGTCTGGGGCTGATCCCGGTGATCCTGCTTTGCGCGCAGATCGCCGACTGGCGCCGCGCCAGCGTCGTCACAACCTGACACCTCCCTGATCGACGGCTGGTTGGCGAACGTCGCACGCGACGACGCCAATTCCCTATTCTTTTTGTCGGAAATTCTTGACAGCTGTGCTGCGTGATGTATCTGATAAAAACGCTCAACCAACCCGAGGAGACACTGATGACTTCGATTCGCAGCCGCTTGCTGATGACCGCGCTGGCCGCCACCATGGCGGTGCCGGCCTTTGCCCAGGGCGAACTCAATATCTACTCGTCGCGTCACTACGATACCGACGAACGGCTCTATTCCGACTTCACCGAGATGACGGGGATCACCATCAACCGCATCGAGGGCAATGCCGACGAGTTGATCGCCCGCATGGAGGCCGAGGGCGACAACAGCCCTGCCGACGTCTTCCTGACCGTCGACACGTCGCGGCTTGAACGCGCCAAGGACGCGGGCCTGTTCCAGACGGTCGACTCCGAGGTCCTCGAGGCGCGCATCCCCGCCCATGCGCAGGACGACGAAAGCCAGTGGTTCGGCTTTTCGCAGCGCTCGCGCATCATCTTTTATGACAAGAACGACGTGGACACCCCGCCGGCCACCTATCAGGATCTCGCCGATCCGGCCTACGAGAACCAGATCTGCATTCGGTCATCCTCCAACGTCTACAACCAGACGCTGACAGGGGCGCTGATCGCGCATCTCGGCGAAGAGGCCACGCGGGACTGGGCCGAGGCCGTCGTTTCCAACTTTGCCCGCGACCCGCAGGGCGGCGACACCGACCAGCTGCGCGGCATCGGTTCGGGCGAGTGCGACATCGCCGTGGTGAATACCTATTACTTCGCCCGCGCGATCCGCAAGGACGTGGACGGCCTGTCCGACAGCCGTGACATGATCGGCTGGGTCTTCCCCAATCAGGACAGCACCGGCGCGCATATGAACCTGTCCGGCGGCGGCGTGGCAGCCCATGCACCGAACCGCGACAACGCGGTGCGCTTCCTCGAATACCTCGCCTCGGACCAGGCGCAGGAATACTTCTCGGCCGGCAACGACGAATACCCGGCCGTGCCGGGCGTCGCGCTCAGCCCGTCCGTGGCCGAACTGGGCTTCTTCCAGCCCGACGACCTGGATGCAGCAGTCATCGCCGACAACATTCCCGCGGCGCAGATGTTGCTGAACGAGGCCGGCTGGGAGTGATCCTCTATCGGCGGGGGCCGCGCCACGCCCCTGCCCACCCCGGCATGGAACGGCGCAATGCCCTGCCTTGCGCCGTTTTCGTAGACTTTGGCAGGATACCACAAGCGCCGCCGTCCCGAAGCGCGGCAGTTCCTGCCCCGGCGTCGGGTGTCTGCCCGGCGAAACTGCTTGTCGTGAAGGCCAACTCACCGTCCGGTCGACTCGTGGCCACCGGCATGTCGATCAGACCCGGCTGGCCATAGCTGTTGAAGCCTGTCGCGATCGGCGCGTCCTGCGCGGCCAGCGCAGACGCCAGCGTCGCGAGCGCGACCCCGGCAAGAACCCGATTTCGGCGGCAAGCGTTGACCCTCATGGCATCGCCTTACAGGGTTCCCCGCCTTGAGAAAACACCACACCGCCGCCGACGACGCGCGAAGGGTGAATCATGTCGAACGCGCCACAGTGCAGGGCACGTCTGGTCATGGCACGGGGGGGCACCCTGGTTGTCCAAGAGATCGCGTTCATCGACAAACCCGTACTCCCTGAGCGCGGTGCCTGGCTGGCCGCGTCGTTTCAGAACGTCGCGATCACCGACCCCGCGCCGACGGCGGGCAACGATCCCGCCGACTATGTTGAAGGCAGTTCGGAAGGCCCGACGCTAATCAATTTAAGAATGATCGACTGCACGACCTTCGACGGCGGCAAGAATGTCGTGTCCGATTATCGCATCTGCACCCTATCGTCTTCAACACCCGGTCCCCTGGCGTGCGGCACGGCGACGTCTTGCCGCTGGCAGGGGGGTGCTGTTCACAGCCGCGCAGGGTTGATACCGCACAGGGTTATCAGAGCGTGGGCCCGCTGGATTTTCGGCGCGACGCGAAATACCACCACCCGCTGGCGCGCGCCCGCTCCGCCGTCCAGGGCGATCGACGCTATTGATCCGACAAGTGCCGTATCAGTGCCAGCGCCTCGGGGCTGGCCCAGTCGGCGGCCCCCTGCAGCCGGGCGATCTCGCGGCCTTCGGTGTCGACCAGAACGGTCACCGGCAGGCCCAGCGCGCCCATCGCGCCCGACAGACGGCTTGCCGGATCGGTGTGCAGCGGCAGGTTGCCCGCGCCGACCTCGTCGAGGAACCGCGCCATCGTATCCGGACGGTTTCGCCCCACGGCGATGGTGACCACCTCGAAGGCCTCGCCGCCCAGCTCGGACTGCAGGTCCGAAAGCTCAGGCATCTCCTCGCGGCAGGGGGCGCACCAGGGCGCCCAGAAGTTCACCAGCACATGCTTGCCCGCAAAGTCCTCCAGCGTCATCGGCGCACCATTCGCCCCGGTGAAAGCAGCCGAAGCGACAGGCTGGGTGCCAACCTGAAGCCTGGCCATCTCGCCGACCAACAGGTCGTCCAGACCGGCCCCCTGCTCGGCCTGCTGCGCCCCGGCGGGCAGGGCCAGAAGCATCGCCGCCAGTAGCGCGGCAGGCCGACCCCGGCGCGTCAATGTGCGTGGCCGGCATGGCCGTGCTGGCTGGCGTCGGCGGCCTCGACGTCCACGGTCACCGCCACCTCGGCCTCGGCGAAGGCCAGGGTCACGTCAAAGCTTTCGCCCTCGGCCAGGGCGCGTGACAGGCCATCCAGCCGCAGCGCGACGCCCTGCGGGGCCAGCACCATCTCGGTGGCCGGGGCCACGGGCAGGGCGGGCAGTTCGGGATAGACGGGCGTTCCGTCCTCGAGCGTGAAGCCCACCAGCGCCGCGCTTTCGGCCAGGTCCGCAGCGCCCCCGGTCAGGGTAACGGGCGTCTCGCCGGTGTTCTTGATCTCGACGAAGATCAGGGCGGTGTCGTCCGTGGTGGCACGGGTCCAGCCATGCAACAGGCGCAGATCGCCCATGGTGCTCAAATGGTCGGTGTCGCCGGATTCGTCCTCGTGTGCTGCGTGGTCGTCGTCGTGGTCCGCTTCGTGGTCACGGTCGTCAGAATGGGCCTCGGCGGTCTCGGCGTCATGGTCGTCGCCAGCGGCGAGGGCGGGCTGCCAGGCAAGGGCGGCCAGAAGAGCGAAGGGGATCAGGTGCTTCGGTGTCATGGAACTCTCCATTTCAGGTCAGCCGCGCAGGTCGCGCACGACAGGTCGGGTCATGGTCAGCCAGGCGGGGATCAGCGCCAGCAGGGCCGTCAGGCTCACGAAAGCGCCGACGAGGTGCAGTTCGGACCAGCCCAGCGACGCCGTCACCAGGATGTCCGTGCGTGCCGTGATCACGCCCGAGATGGCCCGCGTCAGCAGAACCCCGAGCGCAAGCCCCAGCCCGGCGCCGACCACGATCAGGGTGACGGCATAGGACCAGGTCAGGGCGAAGTTGAACCGCCGCGGCGCGCCCAGGGCACGCAACAGGGCGAGACGGCGCGACAACAGCCGCGTCAGCATCATCAGGCCAGCCAGCACACCCACGGTCACGAGCACCTGCGTGACGATGGCCAGGATCGACATGACCTGCCGGATATCGCCCATCAGCGCGTGCAGCCGCGACAGCACCGTGCCCGGGAACAGGGCCATGGTCTGATCAGTATTGAACTGGGACTGCATGACATAGGCGCCGCCCAGCGTGTCGGCCTTGACCAGCGCCGCCGGCGTGCCGGGGAAATAGTCCGCGTCGAACGGCGCGCCGACGCGGCCGTCCCACTCCGGCCCGTGGCCATTGGCCAGCCCGTGCACCGCCCAGACCGATTCGGCGGGCACGATGTAGGCTTGATCCCAGGGCGAGCCGGTCAGTGGCATCCGCCCGACAACTTGGTATTCGAAACCGCCATGCGCGCCCTCGACCGCGTCGCCCACCCCGTGCTGGGGGGCGAAGCTGTCGCCAACGCCAAGCGGCGCGCGGGCGCCGGCGACGGCCTCGGTTTCGGTCTGGAAGAGACGGCCCTCGGCCAACCCTTCGGACAGATACTCGACGAAGGCAGGCGTGGACCCGACAACCGGGGCATTCTCGTAGCTGTCGCCAAAGGCCAGCGGCGCGACCAACTCGGCGTTGGGGTGGTCCGCGACCTGCGCATAGGTCGGCCCGTCGATCAGCGGGATCGCCGAGGGTTGCAGGTAGACCGCCGCGAGCATGGCGGTGATCTCGCTGCCCGGCGCGGCGACGACCAGTTCGAACTTGTCGGCGGCGCGAGCGGTGCCCTGGCGCAGGCCACGTTCCTGCGCGATCAACCCGACGCCCAGCCCGATGGAAACCGCGATCAGCGTGGTAAATACGACGCTGACCCAGGCCTGCCGCCGCAGCAGCGCCGACAACAACGGGCCCACGGAAAAGCCGCGCAGCACCAGCACACCGATCACCAGCACCGGCAGCAGCGCGACCAGCAGAATAACGGCATTTTCCATCCACAACGGTAGCCCGGCCAGCAGATCGGCGATGAGATCAGGCATTCAGCACCTCGGGGGTCTGGACGCGGCCATCGACCACGTCGATCACATGATCGGCTCGGTCATGCAGGGCCGGATCATGGCTGACCGTGACAAGCGTGCGCCCGTCGTCCCGGGCCAACCGCATCAGGTCATCGGCGAGCGCATCGGCATTGGGGCGGTCGAGGCTCGCGGTGGGCTCATCGGCCAGGATCACCGGGGCATCCCCGGCTAGGGCGCGCACCACGGCGATGCGCTGACGCTCGCCCCCGGAAAAGGTATCAGAGCGACGTGCGGCGCTTGCACCAAGGCCAAGACGGCTCAGCAGGCCCTCGGCACTGTCGCGGATGCCGCGCCGGTCACGACGGGGCGCATAGAGCGCGGTGATCGCGGCGTTGCCCCGCGCGGACAGCTCTTCGAACAGCAGGTGTTCCTGGAAGATGAACCCGACGCTGCGGCGGCGGAACGCGGCCCGTCCGCCATCATCAAGCCCGGTGATCTCGGTGTCGCCCCAGGCGATGCGGCCACGGGCGGGCGCGATGATCCCGGCCATGGCATAGAGCAGCGTCGACTTGCCGGCCCCGGATGGCCCGCGCACGGCCACGGCCGTGCCGGCGGGCACCTCCAGCCGAGGCAAGGACAGGATGCGGCGGCCGCCCTGCCCCGTCACCTCGAGGTCTGATATGGACAGACTGATCCCGGTCATCCGAAGCGCAGTCGCGCGTTCTCCAGGCGCACCATGCTCAGGAACCCGGTGTCGGGGTCGCGGTAGCTGCCCAGTGCAAGCGCGCCGGTGACGACAATCTTGCGGTTGAAGGGCACAGTGTCGAACTTGCGCCGGGTGTAGATGGCAAGGATGTCATCGGGCCATTCCGCTTCGGTTTCGCAGAATGGGCAGACCGACATGGGGATCTTGGTCAGCACGAAAAAAGTGGAATCGGCCTGAAGCGGCGGGGCCATGTAGCCGTCCACGTCGATGGTGGTGCCTTCTAGGTCACGGGCGAGCGGGGAAAAATCCCGGCCCTCGTAAAGCTCGCGCAGCTTGAGGGTGTCGTCCTGCGCGCGCAGCACGGCGGGCGCGGCAATCAGGGCGGGGGCAAGGGTAAGGAACTGTCTACGGTGCATGGCGGTCTCCGATGTCAGTGTGGCGTTATGATGTAACATTCATAAGAAACGCCGGGCGGATTCGCGTTGATCCGGAACAAGGAAAGGGGGCCGCGGACGGCCCCCTCCCGGAGTTTCGATCCGATTACTCGGCCGTGGCAGCGTGATGCATCACGTGGAAGATCAGGTTCTGCTCTATGGTGCCGTTGAACAGGTGCGCCCAGGGGCCCTTGGCATAGACTGCCACGTCTTCACCCGAGTGGGTTTCCGACGATTTGGGGACCAGCGCCTGTTGCGGGTAGTCGATGTCAGTGGCTTCTTCTTCGGTCACGTTTGGACGGGTTCCGAAGTAGGAGCCATCGGGCTGCTCGATCAGGACCGAACCGGCGCCGTTCAGGTAGCCGGCGACGGTGAAGGGCTTGCCGTCCGAGGCCAGTTCGGCTTCGCCGGTGTGCTCGACGCCTTCGCCGTTGATGCCCATGCACAGGCCCAGGATGTTCGAGCCGCGGCCACAGTAGCCGTTGAACGCGATGGCATGCTCGTGGTCGGCGGTGACGACGATCAGGGTCTCTTCGTCATCGGTCATCTCGTCGGCCATGGCGACGGCATCGGCAAAGGCCTTCTGGTCCTGCACGACGCGGGCAAGGTTGCCGGCGTGGTTGGCGTGGTCGACGCGACCCGCTTCGATCTGCAGGAAGAAGCCGTTATCGGCCGACTTGGCTTCCAGCGCGGTGATCGCGGAGGCGGTCATTTCGGCGAGGCTCGGCTCGTTGTCGCGGTCGGCTTCGTACTGCATGTGCGAGGATTCGAAGAGGCCGAGGATCGGCGTGCCGTCGAGGGCGGCGGCTTCGAAGGTCTCGGTGTCGTGGACGTACTGGGCGCCAAGCTCCTGAGCGCGGGCGATCAGGTTCTCGCCAGCGGCGCGGCGACCGGTGGTGCCTTCTTCGACTTCCATGTCCTCACCGATGAAGTTGCGGCGGCCGCCGCCCATGGCCAGGTCGATCGTGCCGGCTTCCATGGCGTCGATCAGCTGGGTGGCGATGTCGGTCTGGGTGTCGCAGCCCTCGGGGACCGAGGCTTCGAAGCCGCGCTCAACGGTCTTGGAATAGGCCGAGGCCGGCGTGGCGTGGGTCAGACGCGCGGTCGAGACGATGCCGGTTTCCTTGCCCATCTCGGTCATGATCTCGTTCAGCGAGGCAACGGTGTTGCCGGGCAGGGTCGAGCAGTCGCCGCGGTTGACGGCTTCGGTGACACCGATGATCCCGGCCTTGGTCTTGATGCCGGACATCATGGCGGTGCCGGTGCCGGCGCTGTCGGGGGTCTGGGCGTTGGTGTTGTAGGTCTTGACCAGGGCCAGATTCGGGAACAGGTCGTGCGGCTGGTTGTAGTCGTCGCCCAGACCGCCTTCCTGCTGGCCGGCCCAGAGGCGCGAGGCGTAGTTGGTGCCGACACCGTTGCCGTCCGAGACCAGGATGATCACGTTCTTGGCGGTGTTGGTGTTGGGCTGCGCGTCCAGTTGCGTTTGCAGACGCTCCTGGGCGGCGGTGAACCAGTCGCTGTCGGCCTGCGGCAGGTCCTGGGCCATCGCACCCGTCCCGAGAAGGGTGGCGGTGATGGCGAGCATGGAAGTTTTCATGAGTGGTCCCTCTGTGTTGCGAGCGCTCCGACGTCTATGGGCGGGACATGACGGGCGGGCTGCAGTTTCGTAACGATTTGACGAAATGTGGACGGGTTCGTCCTTGTGCGGACTGGGATTTCGAATGTTATTTTATATTGCAGCTTGGCGCGCGAAGCTCCGGGAACGCACCCTCCATGGGCCTCTCTGACGTGTTCGGCTCCGGACGAAGAACAGCGAGCTAATGGATGAACGGCCTTCCCACAAAACCGCGACTATTGTGGCGAACATAGGTTGAGAGAGGAGCATCTGGTGGACATCAAGATCAACGTAAACTACACTGCTTCTCTTGCATCCAGCCGGGCCAATAGCTCACCGGCCTCCCCCAGGACCGTCTCGCGCTTGTCCACATCCATTCGGTCCCAGGTCCGGTACATCTGCGCCATGCGCGGGTTGCCTTCGAAGCGCGATCGGTGGCGGTCCATGAAGTGCCAGTAGAGCAGGTTGAACGGGCAGGCCCCCGGCCCCGTCTTGGCAGTCACGGAATAGGCGCAACCCTTGCAGTAATCCGACATCTTGCTGATGTAGTTGCCGCTTGAAACATAGGGCTTCGAGGCGATGATGCCGCCATCTGCGAACTGGCTCATCCCGATCGTGTTGGGCGCCTCGACCCATTCATAGGCATCGGCATAGACCGCCAGATACCATTCATGCACCTGGCCCGGGTCAATCCCCGCCAGCAGCGCGAAATTGCCGGTCACCATCAGCCGCTGGATGTGGTGGGCATAGGCCTCGGCCCGGGTCTGGGCAACGGCCTCGCCCATGCAGCGCATCCTCGTCTCGCCGCCCCAGTAGACCGCGGGCAAGTCCCTGGTCTGGCCCAGAGCGTTCCTCGAAGTGTAGTCCGGACCCTCAAGAAAGTAGATGCCGCGCACGTATTCCCGCCACCCGATAACCTGACGGATAAAGCCCTCGGTGGCGTTCAGCGGGGCCGCGCCATCCTGCCAAGCTTGTTCCACCGCCGTGCAGACCTCCATCGGGTCCAGCAGCCCGGCGTTGAGATACATCGAGATGACGCCATGCCAGAGGAACCGCTCGCCGCGCAGCATGGCATCCTGATAGTCGCCGAATTTCGGCAAGCCCCAGGCGACCCAGTGCGCCAGTGCGCGCTGCGCCTGCGCCCGGTCCGTGGCGAACCAGAAATCCTCAAGATCGCCGAAGTTGTCGCCGAACCTGTCGTCGACCAGATCCAGCACCTCTCGCACCACCTCGTCGGGCTCGAACCGCATCGGTCCGCTGAAATCGACCGCCCCCGGCGCGGGCTTGCGGTTGTCATGGTCGAAGTTCCACTGCCCGCCCGCAGGCTGACCGCCCTCCATCAGCAGGCCGGTCTTGCGCCGCATCTCGCGATAGAAATATTCCATGCGCAGCGCCTTGCGCCCCTCGGCCCAGGCCTCGAAGTCGCCATGCGAACACAGGAACCGGTCATCGGGCTGCAACGCCACAGGCACCGGACAGGCCCTTAGCGCCTTGATCAGGCGCCATTCGCCCGGCTCGGTGGCAAGCACCTCGCTTGCGCCGACCTCGTCGGCGCGGCGCAGAAGCTCGGCACAGATGCTGCCGCCAGTCTCCGGATCATCGAAGCGGCCATAGCGCACGTCCCACCCCGCCGCGCGCAACTGCGCGGCAAACTTGCGCATCGCGCTGAAGACAAACACGATCTTCTTGGGGTGATGAGGCACATAGCCCGCCTCGTCGGCCACCTCGGCCATGACAACCACGTCACGCGCCTTGTCCGCCGCACGCAGCGCCGACACTCCCTCGCTCAGCTGGTCGCCAAGGACCAGGACCAGCCGCGTCACCAGGGGATCTCCCGGCCCGCATAGTCATAGAACCGGCCCGTCTGCGCGGGCTCCAGCCCGGCCATGACGTCGCACAGCCGCCGCGCGGCCTCCTCGGGCGTGACCTTGTCGTGGCCCGGGTGCCCGGCGGTGAAGGCGGTCTCGACCGTCCCCGGATGCAATGCGGCGACCACGGCCGCCTTGCGCTTGCGCCCGATCTCGATCGCCGCGCCGTGGATCATCTGGTTCGCTGCCGCCTTGGAGGCGCGGTAGGAATACCAGCCACCCATCCGGTTGTCCCCTATGGAGCCGACGCGCGCCGACAACACGCCCACCATTGAACCTTCCTCGCGGGGCAAGAGCCGCTCGACCTGGGCCAGCACCAGCGCGGGGCCGATGGCATTGACCGCGACGACCCTCGCCATCTGTTCCGGTGCGATGGCCGAAAGGGATTTCTCGGGCCTCGCACCCGCGGCCAGCGTGCCGGTGGCGACAAAGATCGCCTCGAAGGGGCCTTCCAGCGCCCCGAGATGCCGGGCGACCGACGCCGCGTCGGTCACGTCCAGCCCGTCGCGGGACCGTGACAATCCGGTCACGGCATACCCGCGTGTTTTCAACTCCGCGGCCAGGGCCGCGCCGATTCCGCCCGAGGCGCCTATGACGAGTGCTTGTTTCATGCGCCAAGCATAGGACGCGGGCCGCGCCTTTCCAGTTGTCTCGGCGCCGCCCGCGTGCGACCCAGCGTCGGCAACGACAAGGAAGGGATGAAGATGGGCGAGATCGTCATGGTCCGGCACGGGCAGGCCAACTCGGGTGCCACCAGCGAGGCGGAGTACGACCGCCTCTCGCCGCTGGGCCACCAGCAGGCCGCCTGGCTGGGCGACTGGATGCGCCGCCACGAAACCCCCTTCGACCATGTCCTCAGCGGTACCATGCGGCGCCACCGCGAGACTGCCCAGGGCATGGGTGTGACGCCGGACAAGGCGGACGACAGGCTCAACGAGCTGGACTATTTCGCCCTTGCGCGGGACGTCGAGATCACGCATGGGCTGGCCCAGCCAGCCTCGGAACAGGATTTCGCGTCCCATATCCCGCAGACCTTCAAGGCCTGGCACGCCGCCGAGATCACCGGTGCCGAGCCTTTCGCGGGCTTCGAGGCCCGCATCCGCACCGTATTGGTCGAGGCCGCCGAACCGGGCCGCCGTGTGCTCTGTGTCACCTCGGGCGGGGTCATCGCCATGGCGTTGCGACTTGCCCTTGATCTGGACACCGAACGCCTGGCCCAGGTGCTTCTGCCGATCTACAACTCCTCGATCCACCGTTTCCGCGTGCTGGACAGCGGCACCTTCCTGTCCAGTTTCAATGCCATTCCCCACCTGGACGCGCCCGAACGCGCGGACAGCCGTAGCTGGATCTGACCGCCGGCTTCCTTGGCGCAAAAGACCGCCGCCCGAGGCGCCCGCCACCGCCTCCCGAACAGCGCGACGGGCCTGGCGCGTCACCTCTCCACTGGCCGAAAAAGAGCGCGCGGACGCGCACAATTTTGTCACCGCCCCCTTTCCAAACGCAATCGCTGGCGTATAGTGCGGCCTCATGACGCGCATCGCTCATCGCCCGGCCCTGCTCGGCCTGCTTCTCCTTAGCCGCCTCTGAGCGTGCCTTTCGGCGCGACCGCTCAGGGGGGATGACGCGCCGGACACCAGCCAGAACATCGCTAAGGAAAACAAGGACCTTACCCCAATGACCGACCATGTGTTGATCTTCGACACCACCCTGCGCGACGGCGAGCAATCCCCGGGCGCGACCATGACCCATGACGAAAAGCTGGAGATTGCCGATATGCTCGACGAGATGGGCGTCGATGTCATCGAGGCGGGCTTTCCCATCGCCTCGGAGGGCGATTTCAAGGCCGTGGCCGAGATCGCCCGGCGCAGCCGGGACTCCACGATCTGCGGGCTGGCCCGGGCCAACGTCACCGATATCGACCGCTGCTGGGAGGCGGTGAAGCACGCCGCGTCGCCGCGCATCCACACCTTCATCGGCACCTCGCCCCTGCACCGGGCCATTCCGGACCTGACCCAGGACGAGATGGCCGAGCGCATCCACGAGACGGTCACCCACGCGCGCAACCTTTGCGACAATGTCCAATGGTCGCCCATGGATGCCACCCGGACCGAAGGGGATTACCTGTGCCGGGTGATCGAGATCGCCATCAAGGCCGGGGCCACGACGATCAACATCCCCGATACCGTCGGCTACACCGCCCCGGGCGAAAGCGCCGACCTGATCCGCCGCCTGATCGCCGCGGTGCCGGGGGGCGAGGACGTCGTCTTTGCCACCCATTGTCACAACGATCTCGGGATGGCCACGGCCAATGCCCTTGCGGCAGTCGAGGGCGGCGCGCGGCAGATCGAATGCACGATCAACGGGCTGGGCGAACGCGCCGGCAACACAGCGCTGGAAGAGGTCGTCATGGCGCTGCGCACCCGCGGCGACATCATGCCCTTTCACACGGGTGTCGACACCACCAAAATCATGGCGATCTCGCGCCGGGTCAGCACGGTTTCCGGATTCCCCGTGCAGTTCAACAAGGCCATCGTCGGCAAGAACGCCTTTGCCCATGAAAGCGGCATCCACCAGGACGGGATGCTCAAGAACCGCGAGAACTTCGAGATCATGCGCCCCGAGGACATCGGCCTGGCCGCCTCCTCGCTGCCCCTGGGCAAGCATTCGGGCCGTGCGGCGATGCGGGCCAAGCTCGACGAACTGGGCTTCGATCTGGGCGACAACGAGGTCAAGGACATTTTCGCCCGCTTCAAGGACCTGGCCGACCGTAAGAAGGAGGTCTACGACGACGACCTGATCGCCCTGGTGCGCATCAACGAGGGCGCAGAGGACCACCTGAAACTGCTCGACCTCAAGGTCACCTGCGGCACCGGCGGCCCGGCCGAGGCGACCCTGACCATGGAGGTCGAGGGCACCAGCCACACCGTGACCGACACCGGAGACGGCCCGGTGGACGCCACGTTCAAGGCGGTGCGCGCGATCTGGCCCAACGCGGCGCGGCTGGAGTTGTACCAGGTCCACGCCGTGACCGAAGGAACAGACGCACAGGCCACAGTGTCCGTGCGCCTTTTCGAGGACGGGCGCATCGCAACGGGCTCCTCGGCGGACACCGACACGGTCGTGGCCTCAGCGCGGGCGTATATCAACGCGCTCAACCGGTTGATCGTGCGCCGCGAAAAGACCGCACCGGGCGCCGACGTGAAGGAAATCCGCTACACCGACGCGGGCGAATGAACGCGGCGCACAGGCTCGGTCGGGGCCCGAGCGCCACGGCACGCGCCCTGCGGACCGGCCCGCAGAGCGACCTCGGGGCCGGAAAGGGCACGGCGGATTAGTGCCCCCGCCGTCCAAGACCCCTTTTCCCCGCCCGGTCACGCGCCTATAAGCACGGACAGTTCGAGTTCCAGCGGGAGTCTCGGGCCAATTTCCAATGGGGGACGGGGCCGCAGAATGGCTGGATTTGCAAGTTTGTTTTCGTCGGACATGGCGATCGACCTCGGGACGGCGAACACGCTCGTCTACGTAAAGGGCCGCGGCGTCATCCTGTCCGAGCCATCAGTGGTAGCCTATCACGTCAAGAACGGCGTCAAGAAGGTATTGGCCGTGGGCGAGGACGCCAAGCTCATGCTGGGGCGCACGCCCGGCTCCATCGAGGCCATCCGCCCAATGCGCGAGGGCGTGATCGCCGATTTCGACACCGCCGAGGAGATGATCAAGTACTTCATCCGCAAGGTGCACAAGCGCTCGACCTTCTCCAAGCCCAAGATCATCGTCTGCGTGCCCCACGGCGCGACCCCGGTGGAAAAGCGCGCCATCCGCCAGTCGGTGCTGTCGGCGGGCGCCCGGCGCGCGGGTCTGATCGCCGAACCCATTGCCGCGGCCATCGGGTCGGGGATGCCGATCACCGATCCCACCGGCAACATGGTCGTCGACATCGGCGGCGGCACCACCGAGGTCGCGGTCCTGTCGCTGGGCGACATCGTCTATGCGCGCTCGGTCCGGGTCGGCGGGGACCGAATGGATGAATCCATCATCAACTACCTGCGGCGCCAGCACAATCTGCTGATCGGCGACAGCACCGCCGAACGCATCAAGACCTCGATCGGCACCGCGCGGATGCCCGACGACGGGCGCGGCCAGTCCATGCAGATCCGCGGCCGCGACCTGCTCAACGGCGTGCCCAAGGAAACCGAGATCAGTCAGGCCCAGGTGGCCGAGGCGTTGGCCGAACCGGTCCAGCAGATCTGCGAGGCGGTGATGACCGCGCTGGAGGCCACCCCGCCCGACCTGGCCGCCGACATCGTCGACCGCGGCGTGATGCTGACCGGGGGCGGCGCGCTGATGGGCCATCTGGACCTCGCCCTGCGCGAACAGACCGGCCTTGCCGTGTCGGTCGCCGACGAGAGCCTCACCTGCGTCGCGCTTGGCACCGGCAAGGCACTGGAATACGAAAAACAGCTTCGCCACGTGATCGACTACGAAAGCTGATCGCTCAACGGGGGATGACGCCCCATGGCCAGGGACAGAGCCCGGTCCGAAGACTACGTCAGCCCGGTTCGGCGCCTGCTGATCGGGGTGCTGGTGCTGTTGCTGCTGGGTCTGTTCCTGCTGTGGCGGATCGACAGCCCCCGCGTGGAGCGGGTGCGCGCGGAGATCATCGACCGCGTCGTGCCCTCGTTCGAGTGGGCCATGGCGCCCGTGACCGGGGTGGCCAACCTGGTGTCGGACTTCCAGTCCTACCAGCGGTTGGCCGAGCAGAACCGCGACCTTCGCCGCGAACTGCAAGACATGAAGGCCTGGCGCGAGGCGGCGCTGCAGCTGGAACAGGAAAACGCGGTGCTGCGCGACCTCAACAACGTACGGCTGGACCCCGAACTGACCTGGGTGACCGGCGTAGTGCTGGCCGACAGCGGCTCGCCGTTCCGGCAATCGGTGCTGCTGAATGTGGGCGCGCACGACGGCATTCTCGACGGCTGGCCGGTGATGGACGGCATCGGCCTGGCCGGCCGCATCTCGGGCGTTGGCCAGGACAGCAGCCGAGTGCTGCTGCTGACAGACACCTCCAGCCGCATTCCGGTCACTATCCAGCCGTCGGGACAACGCGCGGTCCTGGCCGGCGACAACACCATCACGCCGCCGCTAGACTTCATCGAGGACCCCGACAGCACCCGCCCCGGCGACCGGGTGGTGACCTCGGGCGATGGCGGGCTTTTCCCGGCCGACATCCTTGTGGGGCAGGTCGTGCGCGGCACCGACCGCCGCCTGCGCCTGCGCCTGGCAGCCGATTTCGAGCGGCTGGAGTTCCTGCGCGTGCTGCGCAGCCAGAAGGCCGAGCGAATCGACGCCAACGGCGCCTTGATCGCCCCCGTGGACCCGCCAGAGCCCCAGGCCCAGCCCGCCCCCGCCGAGATCGCCGGAGACCGCACCGGGGCAGAGGCGCCCGGCGATGGCTGAGGGCTCGCGCCGCCGGATCTGGCTCGGGCGCGGGCTTTATGCCCTGCTATGCGCCGCAATCCTGTTCCTTCAGCTGCTTCCGATGGAGACCATGCCGCGGCGCTGGGGCAGCCCCGATTTCGTGCTGCTCATAACCCTGGCCTGGGCCGCGCGGCGGCCCGACCACGTGCCGGCCGTGCTGATTGCCGCCGTGTTTCTGTTGTCAGACATGCTGTTGCACAGGCCGCCCGGTCTCTGGACCGCGCTGGTGTTGATCCTGACCGAGGTGTTGCGGGCGCGCGCACGGTCGCTGCGGGTGGTGCCCTTTCCACTGGAATGGGCCGGGGTCACCGCCGGAATCGTGGCGATCACGCTGGCCTACAGGCTTGTTCTGTCGCTTACGGGCGTGCCGCAGGCCCCATTCGGGCTGACAGTGACGCAAATGATGCTTACCATTATGGCCTACCCCCTCGTGGCGCTCCTGTCGCATCTGCTGTTCGGCGTCAGCCGCCCCGCCCAGGGTGAAGTCGACTCATTCGGGAACCGGCTATGAAGCGCGGAGCGAAGGAAACCGAAACCAGCCTGCGCCGCATCTCGCGGCGGGCGCTGCTGCTGGGCGGTGCCCAGATGGGCGTCATCGGCATGCTGGGCTGGCGCATGCGTTCGCTCCAGGTGGACCACGGCGACACTTACCGCAGCCTGGCCGAGCAGAATCGCATCGATATCGAGCTTCTGCCCCCGGACCGCGGGCTGATCTTCGATGTCAATGGCGTCGTGCTGGCCGAGAACGAACAGTTCTACAACATCACCATCACCCGCGAAGACGCCGGGGACCTGGACACCGTTCTGGCCAAGCTGGCCCGGCTGATCCCGGTGACCGAGGTTCAGCGGGCGCGCGCCCGCGCCGAACTGGACAAGGTGCGCGGCGACATCCCAGTCACCGTGGCCGAGCGCGTGGCCTGGCGCCATGTCAGCCGCGTTGTCGTCAATGCCCCGGCCCTTCCCGGCGTGCGCGCCGAACTGGGCCTGAGCCGCCTTTACCCCCAGGCCGAGGACACGGCCCATGTGGTGGGCTACGTCGGCCCGGTCAGCGACTACGACCTGGACCGGATCGACGACCAGGACCCGCTGTTGCGCATGCCGCGGTTCCAGATCGGCAAGACCATGGTCGAGAACAAGCTCGAACGGGTCCTGCGCGGAAAGGCCGGCACGCTCGAGGTCGAGAAGAACGCCTCCGGCCGCATCATGCGCGAACTCAACCGCACCGAGGGTGAGCCGGGCGCGGATGTGCAGCTGACCGTCGACGCGCGGTTGCAAAACTACGTACAGGAACGGTTGCGCGGCGAAAGCGCGGCGGCGGTCGTGCTCGACCTGGAAAAGGGCGATATCGACGCGATCGGCTCGGCGCCTGCGTTCGATCCCAACATGTTCGTGCGCGGGATATCTCAGGCCGACTGGGACGCGCTGAACGAACGCGGGCTGGACCCGCGCAGCCACCGCCGCCCGCTGGCGGCCAAGACCGTGCAGGGGGCCTATCCACCCGGCTCCACCTTCAAGATGGTCGTGGCGCTGGCCGCCCTGGAGGACGGCGTGATCGACCCCGAGGAAACCGTGCGCTGTCTGGGCCACCTCGATGTCTCGGACCTTCGTTTTCACTGTTGGAAACGCGGCGGGCACGGCAACATGAACCTGCACGAGAGCCTCAAACAGAGTTGCGACGTCTACTACTATGAGGTCGCCCAGCGTGTCGGGATCGACAAGATCGCGGCCATGGCCCGGCGGCTGGGCCTTGGCCAGCGCCACGAGCTGCCCATGTCCGCGATCACGCCGGGCATCGCCCCCGACAAGCAATGGAAGCGCACCCGGCGGGGCGAATCCTGGCGCATCGGTGACACGGTCAATGCCGCGATCGGTCAGGGCTACGTGCTGGCTTCGCCGCTGCAACTGGCGGTGATGACCGCGCGCATTGCCACCGGGCGGGCGATCACGCCACGGCTGGTGCAGTCGATCGGCGGGGTCGAGCAACCCTCGGGCGGCGGCGAGTCGCTGGGCCTGAACGAAAATCACCTGCGCCGCGTCCGCGCGGCGATGTACGATGTCTCGAACCACCGGCGCGGGACGGCCTACCGCACCCGGATCGTCGCCGAGGACATGCGCCAGGCCGCCAAGACCGGCACCAGCCAGGTCCGCCGGATCACTGCCGAGGAACGCGCCCGCGGCGTATCGCGCAACGAGGACCTGCCCTGGCATCGCCGGGACCACGCGCTTTTCGTCTCGTTCGCGCCCTACGAGACCCCCAGATACGCTGTTGCCGTGGTCGTGGAGCATGGCGGGGGCGGGTCCACCGCCGCCGCCCCGGTCGCCCGCGACATCATGCTCCAGGCGCTGCACGGGGGCACACCACCGCTGTCGTCCTATCCCACCGCCGACCATCGCCGCATCGAACAGCAACAGCGCGATCTCAACCTGCGCGACATCCGCCCCGGCCGCAGCGCGGACCGGGCCTGAGGCTCGCGGCATGAGTTATCTCGAATATCAGGTCAAATATGTCCCCACAGGGCTGCGCAAGCTGCTCTACCTCAACTGGCCGATCATCTTCCTTGTCTCGGCGGTCTGCGGAACCGGGTTCCTGACGCTCTATTCCGTGGCCGGGGGCAGCATGCAGCCCTGGGCCGAGTCGCAGATGCAGCGCTTCGGCCTCGGCATTGTGCTCATGATCGGGATCGGTCTGGTGCCGATCTGGTTCTGGCGCAACATGGCGCTGGTCGCCTATGGCGTCTCGCTGATCCTGCTGGGCCTGGTCGAAGTCATCGGGGTCGAACGCAACGGCTCGCAGCGCTGGCTGGACCTCGGCCCAATGGACCTGCAACCCTCGGAACTGATGAAAATCGCCTTGGTCATGCTGCTGGCGGCCTATTACGACTGGCTGCCGCTCAACAAGGTCAGCCGCCCGGTCTCGATCGCGATACCGCTGATCATGATCGCCCTGCCCGCCGCGCTGGTGCTGCGCCAACCCGACCTGGGCACCACGCTGCTGCTGGTCATGGGCGGGGGCGCTGTGCTTTTCTTGGCGGGCGTCCACTGGGCCTATTTCGCCAGCGTCATCGCGGCGGGAATCGGCCTTGTTACCACGGCGCTGGTCTCACGCGGGACACCTTGGCAACTGCTCAAGGACTATCAGTATGCCCGGATCGATACCTTCCTCGACCCCAGTCAGGACCCTCTTGGCGCGGGCTATCACATCATGCAGGCCAAGATCGCCCTGGGGTCGGGCGGCTGGACAGGGCGCGGCTACATGCAGGGCACGCAAAGCCGGTTGAACTTCCTGCCCGAGAAACACACCGATTTCATCTTCACCACCCTGGCCGAGGAATTCGGTTTTCTGGGTGCCTCGACGCTACTGCTGCTCTATGCTCTGATCCTGCTCTTCTGCATCACATCGGCCATGACCAACAAGGACCGCTTCGCCGCGCTGCTGACGCTGGGCGTGGCGGTGACCTTCTTTCTCTATTTCGCGGTCAACATGGCCATGGTAACGGGGCTGGCGCCGGTGGTCGGCGTGCCCCTGCCGCTGGTCAGCTACGGCGGTTCGGCCATGCTCGTGCTGATGATGGGCTTCGGGCTGGTGCAATCGGCCCATGTCCACAAACCGAGGTAGACCATGATCCGGGTTCTTTTTGCTGCCGGGGCCGACGCCTGGCCCGCATATGAGCAGGTGCTGCCCGCCGCCCTGGCCGCAGAGGGGCTGACGGCCGACCTCTCGCGCGCCCCTGACGCCGAGACGGTCGACTACATCGTCACGGCCCCCGACGGGGACGTGCAGGATTACGGCCCCTATACCCGCTGCAAACTGGTCCAGAACATCTGGGCGGGGGTCGAGAACCTGACAGGCAATTCCACCCTGACGCAGCCGCTGGCGCGCATGGTCGATCCCGGCCTGACCCGCGGCATGGTGGAATGGGTCACCGGCCATGTCCTGCGCCACCACCTCGGGATGGACCGACACATCATGGGCCAGGACGGCATCTGGCGCAACGAGGTCCCCCCCCTGGCCGCGGACCGGCCCGTCACCGTGCTGGGCCTCGGCGCGCTCGGGGCCGCCTGCGCCACCACGCTGGCCAACTTGGGCTTTCCGGTGCGCGGCTGGGCCCGACGCGAGCGAGAGATCTCGGGCGTCTCGGTCCTGTCGGGGCAGGACGCCCTCGAGACGGCCCTGCGCGACGCACAGATCATCGTGCTGCTGTTGCCCCTGACGGCGCAGACCCGGCACATCATGACAGCCGAACGGCTGGCCCTTCCGGCGCCGGGCGCCGCGCTGCTGAACCCCGGGCGGGGGCCGCTGATCGACGATCAGGCACTGCTGGAGGCGCTGGACAGCCACATGGGCCATGCCACGCTCGATGTCTTCGACACCGAACCCCTTCCGGTCGAGCACCCCT
This sequence comes from Roseovarius halophilus (ex Wu et al. 2025), assembly GCF_047086965.1. Classification (NCBI taxonomy): domain Bacteria; kingdom Pseudomonadati; phylum Pseudomonadota; class Alphaproteobacteria; order Rhodobacterales; family Roseobacteraceae; genus Roseovarius; species Roseovarius halophilus (ex Wu et al. 2025). The sequence goes on from NZ_JBKOTX010000004.1 coordinate 50,327, forward strand.
TCTGGGCGCACCCGAAGGTCACGGTGACGCCGCATATCGCCTCGGCGACCCGCCCGGCCACCGCCGCCAAGGTCATCGCCGAGAACATCCGCCGCGGCGAGGCGGGCGCACCCTTCCTGCACCTCGTGGATCGCGGAAACGGCTACTGACAGGCGTCCCACAGTCGCCGCCCTCACCAATCCCGAGGCGACGCCGCAGGCGGGGCCGAGACAAACCGGCGTGGCGCAGCCACTCCGCCGGGTCAGCGCAGTTTCGGCGGCTTGTCCGGGTCCATGCCGGGATCTGCGCCCGGCACCGGGCGGGCCTCGGGTTGCGGCAGATCGAATCGCAGGCCGACCCGCGCGATGCGCGCCGACATCTCGGTATCTGCCTCAAGGTGCGTAACGTCGATGCCGCCCGTCTCCAGCCCCGAGAAGGTCAGCGCCTCGCCCACGGCCCGCGCCAGGGCGGCCTCGGCCCCCGGCGCCGTGCCGACGAAGGCCAGCAGCAGGCCCCGCGTGCCATCCTCCTGCACCGCGCCGGCGAGGTAGGCGCAGTCGGCAAGGCCGGCAGCGCGGGCCAGCTTGCGGTCCAGCGCCTGCAACAGGCCCTTGGGCAGATCGGTCGGGGCTGTCAGCTCGCGCAGCCGCGCCTCGATCTGCTGCGGCGCCGCGTCCAGCGTGCGGGCCAGCCAGTCCAGGCCCTCCGGCCCGATCAGCATGGCCGAGGGCGCCACATCGAGGTTCAGCGCCAGCCCCGTGCCCTGCCCGGCCAGCATGACGGCCAGATCGCGCCCGGTCAGGCCCGCATAGGGCGCAGGGCCCCGGGCAAAGGCCGAGAGCCGCTCGATCCGGTCGAAGACCAGCACATGGGACTGCCCCTCGACCTCGACAAGTTCGGGCGAGACCGCCTCTTGCACCGCCTCCTCCTGCAACAGCACGAAAAGCTCTCCATCTGCCAGCCGTTCATAGAATCGCAGCCGGGCCGTGTCGTCCTCGGGGGCCGCCTGCATGGCCGCATGGGCCCTGTCGATCTCGGTCGTCTCGTCCATCGCGCACCTCTCTTCGCTGGGCGTCCCGCACCGTCGCAGTTCTGCACCGGAGCGATAACCGTTGTCATTCCCTTCACCGATCCGACATAGTGTCGCCAGAGTGACCCATGCGTGGCCACACTGCAGAGTCGCGGACGCGCGCGGATTGCCCCGCGCCTGCCGCAGGTAACGAGGCGTCGATGCTGGAATTCGACAACGTCAGCAAGTCCTTCTGGACGGGGACGCAACGCAAGGTCATCCTCGACCGGGCCTCGTTCCGGGTCGACCTGGGCCGGTCGCTCGGGATTCTGGCCCCCAACGGCACCGGCAAGACCACGGTGATCAACATGATGGCCGGGCTGGAAAAACCCGACGAGGGCGAGGTGCGCCGGACCTGCCGGATCTCGTTTCCCCTGGGCTTTATGGGCGGCGTCGTGGGCCGGCACACCGCGCGCGAGAACGCGCGCTACATTGCCCGGCTCTACGGGTTGGACCCGGACTACATCGAGGCTTTCACCCGCTGGCTGGCCGGGATCGCGGAATATTACGACATGCCGGTGGGGACCTACTCGTCGGGAATGAAAGCGCGGTTCACGTTTTCGCTGATGCTGGCGCTGGATTTCGATATATACCTCATCGACGAAGGCATGCCCGGCTCCACTGATGCCGAGTTCAACCGCAAGGCCGGCGAGATCCTGCGCGAGCGCCTGGCCACCACGACGGTGGTCATCGTGTCCCACCAGCCCGAAACACTGGAAAAATTCGCAAGCGCCGCGGCGGTGTTGCGCGATGGCCGACTGCATATGTTCGATACTCTGGAAGAAGCGAAGCAGCTTTATGACTACCAAGTCGAGGGCTAAGAAATATCGCATCCACCGCGATGCGCCGCTGGCGTCCCAGGCGCTGCCGGACACGCCCGACCAGGCGGCCGGACCGCAGCAGGGTGCCGACCGGCAGGCGCCCCCCGACACCGGATCGGCCGCGACCGATGCCGCAGGTTCCCCGGACGCGGCGGCAGAAACCGACATCGACAAGATCCGGCAGGAGGACATCACCGGCCGCCAACTGCGCATGGCCCGGCGCGTCGCCCACAAATGCGGGCTGGCCGTCACCTCGGATTTTGATGCAGTCCGGCAGTTGCGCAAACGCGGCATCGACCCCTTCCAGCGCAACAACGTGCTCGAACTGGTCACGCCGGGGAACAAGCCGACGGACAAGACCGCCGAAGGCAGGGCCTGGTCGGCGCCGGACGGTGTGCGCTTGCCGCAGACCGTCTCGCAGAAATCCAACCTGCCGGCATCCGAAAAGGAGGCACCCTCGGGCCTGGACCAGCGCGCGGGCGAGATTCGCGCGATGCAGCGCGACATCGCCCGGCGCCGCCGCCGCAAGCTGTTCGCGCTATTTGCCCGACTGGCGGCCTTCGTCTTGCTGCCGACCCTTGCCATGGGCTGGTATTTCTTCGTCATCGCGACGCCGATGTATGCGACCCACTCGGAGTTCGTCATCCAGCAGGCCGAGGCCCAGGGCAGCTCCGGTTTCGGCGGGCTTTTCCAGGGCACCGGGCTTGCCACACAGTCCGAGGCCGTCAACGCCCAAGCTTTCCTGACCTCGCGCGAGGCCATGTTGCGCCTGGACGCGGATCACGGCTTCAAGGCGCATTTCCAGACCTCCGAAATCGACGCGATCCAGCGGCTTGAGCCGGACGCCACGAACGAGGACGCCTATGATCTTTACCAGGATCACGTAAAGGTCGGCTATGACCCCACCGAGGGCGTCGTCAACCTCGAGGTCATCGCCGCCGACCCGGAGACCAGCCAGGAATTCTCCGAGGCGCTGATCCGCTACACCGAAGACCGTGTCGATGACCTGACCCAGCGCATGCGCGCGGACCAGATGGCCGACGCCATCGCCAACTACGAGGCCGCCGAGGCCGACCGGCAAGAGGCCCTGAGCAACCTCACGCGCATCCAGCGCGAGGCCGAGGTCGTGGACCCTGCCAGCGCGGTATCCGCGCTGCAGCAGCGGATCAGCGCGCTGGAAATGCGGCTGGACGAGAAGCGGATCGAACTGGCCAGCCTGCAATCCAACGCGCGCCCCAAGCAGGCCCGGGTCTCGGCCGTGCAGGGCGAGCTCGACCGGATCAGAAACCAGATCGACGACCTGCGCAGCCAGTTGTCCCAGGGCGACAACGGCGGCCCGAGCCAGGCCGAGGTCGTCGCCAAACTGCGCGAAGCCGAGGAAAACTACGCCTTCGCCATCGAGCGAGTCACCGCCGCACAGGCCGCGATGGACCAGGCCCGCATCGAGGCCAACCGTCAGGTGCGTTTCCTGTCGGTCTCGGTCACCCCCGTGGCCCCGGACGAAGCGACCTATCCGCGCGCCTTCGAGAACACGCTGTTGTCCTTCCTGATCTTCTCGGGCATCTACCTGATGATCTCGCTTACCGCCTCCATCCTTCGCGAACAGGTCAGCTCCTGATGAAAGACGTCTCCATCGGTGCCCTCACGGTCTCCAACGATCTCCCGCTCACGGTCATTGCCGGGCCGTGCCAGCTCGAAAGCGAGTCCCACGCCCTCATGATCGCCGAGCGCATGGCGCAGATTTGCGCAACGCACGGCGCGCAGTATGTCTTCAAGGCAAGCTACGACAAGGCGAACCGAACCTCCCTGGGCGGCAAGCGGGGCCTCGGCCTCGACGAAGGCCTGCGCGTGCTTGAGGCGGTCAAGGACAGGATCGGATGCCCGGTCCTGACCGATATCCATTCCGAAGCCCAATGCGCACCCGTGGCCGAGGTTTCGGATATCCTGCAGATTCCCGCTTTCCTGTGTCGCCAGACCGACCTGTTGCTGGCCGCCGGCGAAACCGGGGCGGCGGTCAACGTCAAGAAAGGGCAGTTCCTGGCGCCGTGGGACATGCCCAATGTGATCTCCAAGATCGAAAGCACCGGCAACGACCGGGTCCTGTTGACCGAACGCGGCACCTCCTTCGGCTACAACACGCTGGTGGCTGACATGCGGGCCCTGCCCCAAATGGCGGCGACCGGGTACCCGGTGATCATGGACGCGACGCATTCGGTGCAGCAGCCCGGTGGGCAAGGCGGCAGCAGCGGCGGCCAGCGTGAATTCGCCCCGGTGATGGCGCGCGCCGCGGTCAGCCTGGGCGTGGCGGGCGTCTTCATCGAAACGCACGAGGCCCCGGACACCGCCCCCTCTGACGGGCCGAACATGATCCCCGTGGACCGGATGGAGGCACTCGTCGGTACGCTGATGCGCTTCGACGGTCTGGCCAAGCAGGACCCCGTTCGACTTTAGCGGCGGCTGCACGCCGACGCGCCGCGCGTTTCAGGTGCGCTTCGTTTGAATTGTGCATGGGGCGCAGCTCGCGTTATAGGACAGCCATGAAACTTTTTGTCGGCCTCGGAAACCCCGGCGCGAAATACGCGCGCAACCGTCACAACATCGGCTTCATGGCCGTGGACCGGATCGCCGAGGATCATGGCTTCGCGCCCTGGCGATCCAAGTTTCGGGCCCAGCTGACCGAGGGGCGGCTGGCCACGGAAAAGGTGATCCTGCTCAAACCGCAGACCTTCATGAACCTTTCGGGCCAGTCCGTCGGTGAGGCGATGCGCTTCTACAAGCTCGACAGCATAGACGTGGTGGTGTTCCACGACGAGATCGACCTGGCACCGGGCAAGGTGCGCCTGAAATCAGGGGGCGGGCACGCGGGCCACAACGGGCTGCGCTCGATCCACCAGCACATCGGGCCACATTACGACAGGGTAAGGCTGGGCGTCGGGCATCCCGGCGACAAGAACAAGGTGTCCGGCTTCGTCCTGTCCGACTTCGCAAAGGCCGATGCCGAGTGGCTGGACGACGAGATGCGCGGCATCTCGGACGGGGCGGCCCAGCTTGCGCAGGACGAGGGTCCGAAATTCCTCAATGCCGTGGCCGCGCGTGTGACCCCGGCGCGCTCCGCAACCACGGCGTCGCAACCGGCCCCCGCCCCGGTGCCCGAACCGCAAGCTGCGCCCGCGGATGATCGCAGCACGCTGCAGAAGCTGGTGGACCGGTTCAAGTGACGCCGCCTGCCCCGCGGCCCGACGAGACGCAGCCACCCCCTTGTGTGCCAGATATCAAAGGCTTTGAAGCTATGGAAAAAGACCCTTCCGTGAACGTACTCGGCGAAACGCTCGCCCAGTGCTCCACGACCCCCGTGACCGGATTCTTCCGCGACGGGGCCTGCAATACCTGCGCCGAGGATCGAGGCAGTCATACCGTTTGCGCGGTCATGACGGACGAATTCCTGGCCTATTCGAAATACGTGGGAAACGACCTGAGCAGCCCGCGGCCCGAGTTCGGCTTTGCCGGCCTGAACCCAGGCGACCAGTGGTGCCTTTGTGCCAGCCGTTTCCTGCAGGCCCACGACGAGGGTTGCGCGCCTCGGGTCAGCCTGGCGGCGACGCATCGACGGGCGCTGGAGATCGTGCCGCTGGAGGTGCTTCGGCAATACGCCCTGGACGCGGAGTGACCGGGCCGTCCATCAGGTCCTCGATGAACAGGCTGAGCAGTTGCGGGCGTCCGCTGACGCCGGCCTTGCGGTAGATCGCGTTCGTCTGGGCCTTGACCGTACCTTCCGAGGTGTCGCGCATGGCGGCGATATCGGCCGTGGACAGGCCCTTGATGGAAAACTGCGCCACGTCCCGTTCCGCCGCTGTCAGGCCCCATTGGGCGAACCGCTCCTGCATCAGGTCCATGAAGGCCCCCGAGGCCGCGCGCAACTGTGCTTCGACGCGGGCCGTGCGACGACGCGCCCGGCGCAGGGCGATCCCGCCCATGACGATCCCGAGGACCAGCCCGAGGGCGGCCCCGATCTGGATCAACTCGTAGGCCTGCCAGCCGATCGGAGGCAGACCGAGCAGGGATTCGAGGATCGTCCACACGAAAAACGCCGCGCAGACGACCTGCACGACCAGCACCGCGACTATGAAGCGATCCGCCGACATCGACGGGTCAGGCGACCGGATCAATCATCGTCATCTTCGTCGTCACTGTCATCATCTTCTTCGTCATCATCGTCGTCGTCATCATCATTGTCTTCGTCCTCACCGGCGCCCTCCTCATCTCCATTGTTGTCACCGGCCTCTCCTTCGTCATCGCTGTCGTCCGGCTCGTCTCCGTCCTCGTCGTAGTCGTCATCGGGGACGTAGACGCGCACGTCATCGTCCGCGTCGCCCGCGTCATCCGACGTTTCTTCCCAGTAGTCGCGCAGGATCGCCCCGGTATTTGGGTTGATGACAAGTTCGCGGCGATAGCGTTCATTGGTCGCCACCACCCGCAACCGCCCCAGCAGGGTGCGATGCATCGTGATCTCGACAAAGCCCTGGGCCTGCAATTGCATCAGGACCTGGTCCTCGACGCTCTGGGCAAAGGCCGGGGCGGCCGAAAGGGCGATCGTGACAAGGGCAGCGCGCAGCATGGGTGTCCTGACAATAAGGGACCCGGGCAGTGGCCGGGTCAGGTCCTGGCTTTCCGGAAGGTGGCGTTGAAGGCGATCGACCAACGTTCATCGTCGGTGTCATTGGGATAGACCCAATGGACGAGGTAGGAGGGGAACAGAATCATCTCGCCCGGCGCCGGGCGCAGCTTCTGTTTCATTCGAAACGGGGGCGCCTGGAGGATGCGCCAGTTCGGAAGATCGCTGCGCGGGTCGACAAATTCGATCATCCCGGAATTGCCCGTCTCGATCTCGGGCTGAGCGACATAGTAGACGCCCGACCAATGCGCCCCTGGGTGCGTGTGGGGCGCGTTGAAGGCCCCCTTTGGATTGGCGTTCATCCAGCCGAAGATCTTCAGGGCCAGTGACTCTCGCGGGGCCTGCGCGCCGATCCGTTCATTGGCCGCGAAGATCGCCTCGGTCGCGAGGCGACGCAGCCTGGTGACACAGGCGGTGTCGCGGTCGAAGAGGTTCCCTTCGGAATGCCATCCGCCGCGGTTGGACTTCGCCGCCCCGTCGGTGTCGGCGCGCATCCCCGCGCCCTCCTCCAGGAGGGCGGCGTTGAACGCGGCATGATCCGGCACCCGGAACCGGAACACCGGGGTCGAGAAGAGCTTTTCATACCGGGTCTGTTCGAGCGTCATTTTCGGCCTGTGGATTGGCGGGCGGACCGCCCCGCCGACAAGGCATCGAAGGGGCGGTCGGGACGGGCGGCGGCAGGAAGACTCCCGTGCGGGTTCAGTCGTCCTCGCCCTCATCATCGTCCTCGCCCTCATCGTCGTCATCTTCCTCATCGTCGTCATCTTCCTCATCGTCGTCCAGGTCTTCTTCATCGTCGTCGAGGTCGTCGTCATCCTCGTCTTCCTGGCCGTCCTCCTCGTCATCCTCGTCGTCGTCGGCCTCGTCCATGTCGTCGTCGTCGAGGAAGTCCTCGTCATCGCTGTCGATCTCGACACCGGTGCTGGTGGCATATTCTCCCTCCGCGGCCTCGGTCTCCTGCTTGAGGATCTCGCCGGTCGCGGAATCGTAGATCATTTCCAGCTTCGTGCCGTCGCGGACGGCCTCGGCCTTGATCTGGTTGGGGCCTTCCGTGACCTCGATGTAGGTAAAGCCCCGGCTTTGAAGGTCGGCAACGATCTGGTCCGTCGCGGATTGCGCAAGTGCGGGCGATGTGGCCAGGGCCAGGGCGGCGGTGGTGCTCAGAAGGGTCGTTTTCATGGGTAAATCTCCGATGGCTTGTTGCGCCGCGATTGCGACGTGGCCCGATCCTGGACGGCCTGCCCCGCCGCGATCCATTGACACAGGGTTTAGCCAGGCCGCCATAAACCGCAGGTAGCCGCCCCTAAACCAGGGTTTACGGGCGGCCCGGCCCCGGTTTCACGCGGTGTCGCGGCCTTCCTCGGTATCCGTCATGTCGAACCCGAGGTGCCGGGCCACGGTCTGCACGTCCTTGTCGCCGCGGCCGCACATGTTCATGATGACGATATGGTCGCGCGGCAGGTCCGGCGCGATCTTCATCAGGTGGGCCAGGGCATGGCTGGGTTCCAGCGCCGGTATGATCCCCTCCATCGCGCAGCACAGCTGAAACGCCTCCAACGCTTCGGTATCGGTGATCGAGACATATTCGGCCCGGCCGATATCGTGCAGCCAGGAATGCTCGGGCCCGATGCCGGGATAGTCCAGACCGGCCGAGATCGAGAACCCTTCGAGGATCTGGCCATCGTCGTCCTGCAACAGGTAAGTGCGATTGCCGTGAAGCACGCCCGGCCGTCCGCCGGTGAGCGAGGCGCAATGCTCCATCTTGTCATCGACGCCCTTGCCCCCGGCCTCGACCCCGATGATACGCACCTCCTTGTCATCAAGGAAGGGATAGAACAGCCCCATGGCATTGGACCCGCCGCCGATGGCGGCGATGATCGTATCGGGCAGGCGTCCTTCGGCCGCGTGCATTTGTTCCTTGGCTTCCTTGCCGATGATCGACTGAAAGTCGCGGACCATGGCCGGATAGGGATGCGGCCCGGCAACGGTGCCGATGCAGTAGAAGGTGTCTCGGACGTTGGTGACCCAGTCGCGCAGCGCGTCGTTCATGGCATCCTTGAGCGTGCCGCGCCCGGATGTCACCGGGATGACCTCGGCCCCCAGAAGCCGCATGCGAAAGACGTTGGGGGCCTGGCGGCGCACGTCATGGGCACCCATGTAGACAATGCACTTCAGGCCGAACTTGGCGCAGACCGTGGCGGTGGCAACACCGTGCTGGCCGGCACCGGTTTCAGCAATGATGCGGCTCTTGCCCATGCGGCGCGCCAGCAGGATCTGGCCCAGCACGTTGTTCACCTTGTGCGCGCCGGTATGATTCAATTCGTCCCGCTTGAGATAGATCTTGGCCCCGCCCAGGTGGTCGGTCAGGCGTTCCGCGAAATAGAGAGGGCTGGGGCGGCCCACGTAATGCGTCCAGAGATCTTTCATCTCGTCCCAGAAGCTCTCGTCGTCCTTGGCCTTTTCGTATTCGGCCTGAAGCTCGAGGATGAGCGGCATCAGCGTCTCGGAGACGAAGCGCCCGCCGAAGTCCCCGAAACGGCCCTGCTCGTCCGGGCCGGTCATGAAGGAATTGAAAAGGTCGTTGGCCATGGGAACCTCCAGGGTTGGCTTGATCTTCCTAATGAAGCGGTCGGGGGGAAACAAGCGCAAGGCGCGTCTACGCGCCTTGTCGCACGCGCGGGAACCGCGCGTGATGCGCTGCGTCGACGCAGCGCCTATAGCACTCGCTGTACCGGCTCGGATTTGCAGATGACGATGAAGTGCCGCCCATTGCGCAAGACCTGAAAACCCCGTTCGCGGGCCTGAGACAGGAACAGATCCTGTCCGCATATTCTTTCGACGTCGCGCACCTGCCGCTTGAGAATACCGCCCTTGTGGACCTAGGCCGCGGAAAAGACGGTTTCAAGCCAGATGTAAGGCATCAGATGATCGGGCAGCCGGGCCATCACCACAGCCTGCCCGCCGCATGGTAAACGCACGGCTAACCGCGAGCGGCGGCGCAGAAGGCAGCCATCTTGCCTGCATCCTTGATCCCGGGGGCGCTTTCGACGCCCGAGGCCACGTCGACCTGCACCGCGCCGGTGTGGCGCACCGCCTCGGCCACATTCTCGGGCGTCAGGCCGCCGGCCAGCATCCAGGGCCGCGTCCAGAACTGGCGCCCGGCCAGCAGGCGCCAGTCGAAGGCCAGGCCGTTGCCGCCCGGCAGCACCGCCCCTTCGGGCGGCTTGGCATCCAGAAGCAACTGGTCGGCGACGGTGGCGTAGCGATCGATCGCGTCCAGGTCGTCGGGCCCGGCGATGCCAAGACATTTCATCACCGGCAGCCCGTAGCGGGCACGCACCTCGGCCAGGCGCTCGGGCGATTCGGCGCCGTGCAGTTGCAGCATGTCCAGCGGAACGGTCCGCGTCAGGGTATCGAGGGTCGCATCCGTCGCATCGACGACCAGCGCCACCTTGGCCACGCACGGGGGCACCTCCAGCGCCAGTGCACGGGCCGCGTTGGGCGTCACCGACCGGGGCGAGCGCGCGAAGAAGTTGAAGCCTAGGTAACGCGCACCGGCCGACACGGCCGCAGCAACGTCCTCCGCGCTCCGCAGACCGCAGATCTTCACCGCGATGTCGGGCATGTCAGCTCGCCTTGTCGAGCACGGCGAGGATCTCGTCCTGGCCTTCGTGCTTCTCTTCCTTCAGGCGGTCCACCTCGCGGCGCAGACGATCAAGCTCGCGCGATTTCGAGCGCGCATCCGAGCGCAGGCGGTGTTCGCGCAGCCACTCCCAGAGAAACCCGATGACCAGGCCAAGGGCCACGCCGAGGAACAGCACCACGAAGAGCGGCAGCTCGATCGTGGGGGCCAGCCCAAGGAATTCGGCCAACTCGTCCGGCATCGCGTTCAGTTGTGTTGTGGTGCGGTTGGCCAGCCCAACCACGACCAGCACCAAGGCCACGACGCCCCAGAATGTATATCTGATATAGCTCATGCGGCTTTGTCCTATTCCCCGTTCAGCCGGTCGCGCAAGAGCTTGCCGGTCTTGAAGAATGGCACATGCTTCTCGTCTACCTGCACCGCCTCGCCTGTGCGCGGGTTGCGGCCGATGCGGGCGTCGCGCTTCTTGACCGAAAAGGCCCCGAATCCGCGCAACTCGACGCGGTTGCCCTCGGCCATGGCGTCGATGATGCGCTCGAAAACGGTGTTGACGATACGCTCGACATCCCGCTGGTAGAGGTGCGGGTTCTCGTCGGAAATCTTCTCGATCAGTTCCGAACGTATCATGTGTTCATCCCCCATTTCGGCTGGTGCGCCGGCAAGGCTCCCAGAGGCTGCTCTAACACAGTAATACTATAAGAGCCTTGCCGCCATGGTGAAATACCGCCAAGCGCGTTTCTTGGCGCAATTCGCCCCTGGGGCGGCGGGCATTCGGCCGTTCACGGCACCGGAACAGCGTCAGAGAGCCGACCCCCCGCCCCGAGTCCCGCCGTTGATTCGCAAAGAAAAGCCCCCGCTGCTGTCGCAGCGGGGGCTCTCGGTTCAGGTCAGTCAGCCCGGCGTCAGTCGTCGTCGCCCTTGAGCGCGGCACCCAGGATGTCACCCAGCGAGGCACCCGAGTCGGAGGAGCCGAACTGTTCCACGGCCTCTTTTTCCTCGGCGATCTCGCGCGCCTTGATCGACAGCCCGAGGCGGCGGGACTTGTTGTCGATGTTTGTCACGCGCACGTCGACCTTGTCACCGACCTGGAAACGCTCGGGGCGCTGCTCGGCGCGGTCGCGGCTTAGGTCAGAGCGGCGGATGAAGGACTTGAGCCCGTCGTATTCCACCTCGATGCCGCCATCCTCGATCGACGTGACCTCGACAGTGATGATCGAGCCGCGCTTGATGCCACCGATGGTTTCGGCGTAGGGGTCGCCGTCCATGGCCTTGATCGACAGCGAAATACGCTCCTTGTCGACGTCCACCTCGGTGACCTTTGCCTTGACCACGTCACCCTTGCGGTAGTTCTGGATGGCATCCTCGCCGCGCTCGTCCCAGCTGAGGTCGGACAGGTGCACCATGCCGTCGATGTCGCCCTCGAGACCGATGAACAGACCGAATTCGGTGATGTTCTTGACCTCGCCCTCGACCTCGGTGCCCTCAGGGTGGGTCTCGGCGAAGACTTCCCAGGGGTTGCGCATGGTCTGCTTGAGGCCCAGGGACACGCGGCGCTTGGCCTCGTCGATCTCCAGGACCATGACTTCGACTTCCTGGCTGGTCGAGACGATCTTGCCCGGATGGACGTTCTTCTTGGTCCAGGACATCTCGGAGACGTGAACCAGGCCCTCGACGCCCGGCTCAAGCTCGACGAAGGCGCCGTAGTCGGTGATGTTGGTCACGCGGCCCGTGTGCACCGACTCCAGCGGATACTTGGCCGAAACGGCATCCCAGGGATCGTCCTGCAACTGCTTCATGCCCAGGCTGATGCGATGAGTTTCCTTGTTGATCTTGATGACCTGCACCTTGACCGTCTCGCCGATCGAGAGGATCTCGGAGGGGTGGTTCACACGGCGCCAGGCCATGTCGGTGACGTGCAGCAGCCCGTCGACACCGCCCAGGTCCACGAAGGCCCCGTATTCGGTGATGTTCTTGACGACACCGTCCACGGCCTGGCCCTCGGAGAGGTTTGCGATGACCTCGGCGCGCTGTTCGGCGCGGCTCTCTTCCAGGATGGCGCGGCGCGAGACCACGATGTTGCCGCGGCGGCGGTCCATCTTGAGGATCTGGAAGGGCTGCTTGAGGCCCATAAGTGGACCGGCATCGCGCACGGGGCGCACATCGACCTGGCTACCGGGCAGGAAGGCCACGGCGCCGCCGAGATCGACGGTGAAGCCGCCCTTGACGCGGCCGAAGATGGCCCCCTCGACGCGTTCTTCATCGGCGTAGGCTTTTTCGAGCCGGTCCCAGGCGGCTTCGCGCCGGGCCATCTCGCGCGAAATCACGGCCTCGCCACGGGCGTTTTCGGAGGCGCGCAGGTAGACCTCGACCTCGTCGCCAACAGCGATCTCGGGGGTTTCGCCGGGATTTGCGAATTCCTTGGTGTCGACGCGGCCTTCCATCTTGTAGCCGACGTCGATGATGGCCTGGCCGGCCTCGATGGCGATGACCTTGCCCTTAACGACCGAGCCCTCCTGGGGCGTGTCCATTTCGAAGCTTTCGTTCAGGAGGGCTTCGAATTCCTCCATGGATGCGTTCTGAGCCATGTGGCGTGTGGTTCCTTTTAGCGTCTTATTCCGGCCGCGCGGTTGTCTCCGCGGGTCTTGGGGTGGATTGGTCGAACCCGAAGGGGATGCACAAAGAAATAATGGCCGGGGACCCCGGCCCTGTGCATCTTGCGACTGTCCCGACGCTTCGACAGGCGCGCATATAGGCGATAATCGGCCCACAGGCAAGAGGCGCGGGCGCTGCGGCGACGCAGTGCCCGCCCGGGTCTCAGGCCCGCGCCGCCGCCACGGCGGCGATGGCCCTGTCCACGGCCTCGGCGATGGTCAGATCCGAGGTATCGATGCGGGTCGCCCCCGGTGACGGCCGCAGGGGGGCCTCGGCGCGGTCGGAGTCACGCGCGTCGCGCGCGCGGACATCGGCGAGCACGCTGTCATAGCTCGCCTCGTGGCCGCTCTCGACAAGCTCCTTCAGGCGCCGTTCAGCCCGGCATTCGGCGCTGGCGGTGACAAACAGCTTCGCATCGGCTTCGGGGCAGATCACCGTGCCGATGTCGCGCCCGTCCAGCACCGCGCCCCCGGCCCGGCGCGCAAAGGCCCGCTGGAAATCCACTAGCGCCGCGCGCACCTGGGGGATAGCGGCCACCTTGCTGGCCTCCTGCGCCACCTCGGGCCTGCGCAGGCCATCGACCTCCAGGTCCTCTGGCCGCAGGGCCTCTGCCGCGGCGACGGCCTTCTCGCCCGCAAGCACACGCTTTCCGACAGCCCGGTAAAGCAGCCCCGTGTCCAGGTGCGCCAACCCGAAATGCGCAGCGACCGCGCGGGACACGGTGCCCTTTCCAGCGGCGGCGGGGCCGTCGATTGCGACGGTGAAACACATGGAACAAACCTCCTCGTCTAGAAGACCAGTACAAGCATGGCAGGAACGGGCAATGCAAACTTTGCCCGCGTCAGTTCGACCGGGTGATGCCCGCGCCCAAACCGGTCATCAGGTCCTCGAAGATCGGGAAAGAGGTCGCGATCGGTCCGCCATCATCCACCCGGATGGGGTTTTCCGTGGACAGCCCCATCACCAGAAAAGACATGGCGATGCGATGATCCAGCCGGCTTTGCACCGTGACGCCACCGGGCACATCACCGTGCCCGCGCCCCTGGACGATCCACCAATCCTCGCCCTCCTCGACGGCGATGCCGGCCGCGCGCAGCCCCTGCGCCATGGCGTCGATCCGGTCGCATTCCTTCACGCGCAGTTCCTTGACACCGCGCATCTCGGTTCTGCCCCGGGCAAAGGCTGCCACCACCGACAGCACCGGATATTCGTCGATCATGCTGGCGGCCCGCTCGGGCAGCACTGCGATGCCTTCCATGTTCGGCGAGAAGCGCGCGCGCAGGTCGGCCACGGGCTCGCCGCCCTCCTCGCGCATGTTCTCGAAGGCCAGGTCGGCGCCCATCTCCTGCAACGTGTAAAACAGCCCCGCCCGCGTCGGATTCAATCCGATATTGGGCACCAGCACGTCCGAGCCTTCGACCAGCAGCGCGGCGCAAACCGGGAAGGCAGCCGAGCTCGGGTCGCGCGGCACGGCAATGGTTTGCGGTTTCAGCTCGGGCTGACCGGTCAGGGTGATGACACGGCCCGCCTCGGTATCCTCCACCGACAGATCGGCGCCGAAACCCGCCAGCATCCGCTCGGTATGATCCCGCGTGGCCTCGCGTTCAATCACCACGGTTTCGCCCGGGGCATTCAGCCCGGCCAGCAGGACAGCCGATTTCACCTGGGCCGAGGGCACCGGCACCGCATAGCGCACCGGCACCGGGTCCATCGCCCCGACGATGGTCATCGGCAGACGCCCGCCCGCGCGCCCCACGGCCTGCGCCCCGAACAGCGCCAGCGGCTCCGTGACCCGGCCCATGGGGCGTGCATTCAGCGAGGCATCGCCGGTGAAAGTCGCCGCGATGGGCGAGGTCGCCATGGCGCCCATGATCAGCCGCACCCCGGTTCCCGAGTTGCCGCAATCGATGACCTGCCCGGGTTCCGCGAAGCCACCGACGCCCACGCCATGCACCGACCAGTCGCCATCGCCATGATCTGTTACCTCGGCCCCGAAGGCGCGCATGGCCCGGCCGGTGTCCAGCACGTCCTGGCCCTCCAGCAATCCGGTGATCCGGGTCTCGCCCACGCTCAGGGCCCCCAGGATCAGCGCCCGGTGCGAGATCGACTTGTCGCCGGGGACATGGGCCGTGCCCGCCAAGGGCTCGCCCTTGCGGGATATCATCGGGATGGGGGCACCATGGCTCGACATGCGGGTCTCCGGTCTACCTGTCCACCGCCTGATAGACCGCCCCGCCCGAAGGGTCCACACCGTCTGCTTCTTTGGGTCTGAAATACCCCGGGGCTTGGGCCGCAATCGCTATGGGGGAGCGATTGAGGCCCAAGCTTGCGGAGCCCCCGGCAAACGCAGACCGGACGGCGCAGACCCCCCCTGCCCCGCTCAAAGTTTGCGAAACGTCAGGTAGTGCGGCACGCGCCCTTCACGCAGGGCCTTCTGTTCATAGCGGGTCGACAGCCAGTCCCCCCAGGGCGCGCGCCAATCGGCCGGGCCCTCGGCCAGCCACTCGAAGCCATGGGCAGGCACCTGTTCCAGTGTCTGGCGCACGTAGTCGGGGATATCCGTTGCCACCCGGAATTCGGCCCCCGGCCGGACAACCCGGGCCAGCGCCTCAAGATACTCCGGCGTCACGAAGCGGCGGCGGTGGTGGCGCTTCTTGGGCCAAGGGTCCGGGTAGAGCAGGAACACCCGCGAGATCAAGGCCGCGGGCAGCACGTCGAACAGGTCGCGGACGTCGCCCGGATACACCGCAAGGTTCGTCACCCCGGCCTTTCGGATCTTGCCCAGCAGCATGGCAACGCCGTTGATGTAGGGTTCACAGCCGATGATGCCGATACCGGGGTTCTGCGCGGCCTGATGGACAAGGTGCTCGCCCCCGCCGAAACCGATCTCCAGCCAGACATCCTTGCCGCCGAAAAGCGCCTCCAGGTCAAGCGGCGCACGCTCGGGGTTCACCTGCCAATCGACCGGCCCGGGCGAGAGTTTCTCCAGGTCCTCTTCCAGGTAGGCCTGCTGGCTGTCGCGCAGGCCCTTGCCCTTGGTGCGGCCATAGAAATTGCGCCAGGGTGCGCGGGGATGCTTGTCATTCGCCATGCGCCGGTCTCTAGCCCCGGCCCCAGCGGGGTGCAACGCCAACACACCACCCTGCGCCGTTATTGTGCGAATTCGAACACTATATACTTGATTTTGCCAAGTTGTGCATTCTCCTCGCACAAGGCAAAACGCTTCTAGTCTCTCAACGCAACAGGATATCGCAAATGACCCAACTCACATCGAACGCCGCGCCGCTTGCCCGGCTGCTGCTGGCCTTCATGTTCATCACGTCCGGCCTGCAAAAGATCACTGGCTACGCCGGCACCCAGCAATACATGGAGGCCATGGGCGTGCCCGGCGCCCTTCTGCCGCTGGCCATCCTCACCGAGGTCGTGGGCGGCATCGCCCTGCTACTCGGCTGGCAGGCGCGTATTGCCGCCGTGCTGCTGGCCGGCTTCTCGATCGTCTCGGGCCTGCTGTTCCACCTTATCCCGTCCTTCGGGATGGAGGGCATGGCCGCCCAGGGCGAAACGATCAGCTTCATGAAGAATATGACCATCGCGGGCGGCATGCTCATGGTGGTGGCCATGGGCCCGGGCAAATGGTCGCTTGACGCACGGGCCGGGCGCGCACCGGCCGCCGCCTGACCCCGGCAAACAAACCTGCAAATGGTCCCGCCCCGGCGGGGCCATTTTCCGTTTGGTCAGATCCCCTTGCGCAGCGCCTCCACCAGATCGGTGCGTTCCCAGCTGAAGCCACCGTCGGGCTCGGTCGGGCGGCCGAAATGGCCATAGGCGGCGGTGCGGGCATAGATCGGCTTGTTCAGGTCCAGATGCGTGCGGATGCCGCGCGGGGTCAGGTCCATGACCCGGCCGATCGCGGCCTCGATCACCTCGGCCGGGACCTCGCTGGTGCCGTGGGTGTCGATGTAGATCGACAGCGGGTGCGAAATGCCGATGGCATAGGACAGTTGGAGCGTGCAGCGCTCGGCCAGGCCTGCGGCCACCACATTCTTGGCAAGATACCGTGCGGCATAGGCGGCGGATCGGTCAACCTTGGTCGGGTCCTTGCCCGAAAAGGCGCCCCCGCCGTGCGGCGCGGCACCGCCATAGGTGTCCACGATGATCTTGCGCCCGGTCAGGCCGGCGTCGCCATCGGGGCCGCCGATCACGAACCTGCCCGTGGGGTTCACCCACCACTCGGTGCGGTCGCTGATCAGCCCGGCGGGTAGGAGCTCGCGGATATAGGGCTCAACGATGGCGCGGATGTCGGCGCTGGTCCGAACCTCGTCGGCATGCTGGGTCGATAGCACGATCTGGGTCGCCTCGACCGGCTTGCCGGCCTCGTAGCGCAGGCTGACCTGGCTTTTTGCATCCGGGCGCAGCGCGGGCTCGGTGCCGTTCTTGCGAACCTCGGCGAGGCGTTTCAGGATCGCGTGGGAATAGAGGATCGGCGCGGGCATCAACTCAGGCGTCTCGGTGCAGGCAAAGCCGAACATGATGCCCTGGTCGCCCGCGCCCTCGTCCTTGTCGTCGCCCGCATTCACCCCCTGGGCGATATGGGCCGATTGTTCGTGCAACAGGTTGGTGATCTCGCAGGTGCGCCAGTGGAACTCGTCCTGCTCGTAGCCAATGTCGCGGATGCAGTCGCGGGTGATCCCCTCGATGGCGCCCATCTTCTCGGCCAGCTTGCCCTTGTCGGCCAGTCCAATCTCGCCGCCGATCACGACGCGGTTGGTGGTGGCGAAGGTCTCGCAGGCGACACGCGCCTCGGGCTCCTCGGCCAACAGGGCGTCCAGGATGGCATCCGAGATCCGGTCGCAGACCTTGTCCGGATGCCCTTCGGACACGGATTCCGAGGTGAAGGTATAATTGTCACGTGTCATTGAGAGTGCTCCGTTCAGGTTTTGCCGCGCCACGCCAGGAAGCCGTTGTGGCCGGATTTATCGTTGCATCGCACCTAGCGAGCGGCCCCGTTGCCGTCAACGCGAAACCGTCGCCCCGGCAGGGAAACCAGTCCCAGTGTCGCCAGAAGCACGACCAGAACCGGCCAGTCGCCCAGGCGGGAATAGAGCGTCGGCGGCAGCGGCTCCCCGACTTGCACATCCAGGTGCCCCGTCTGGTCCAGGGCCAGACTGTCGCCGATACGTCCGCGCCCGTCGATCACCACCGAGATGCCCGTGTTCGCCGCGCGCAGCACCGGCAGCCCCTGTTCGATGGCCCGTGCCCGGGCCTGGACCAGGTGCTGACGCGGCCCGGGGCCGTTGCCGAACCAGGCATCATTGGTCATGATGACCAGAACATCGGGCCGCGGGCCGTCCTCGGTGATCTCTTCGGGAAAGATGCCCTCATAGCATATCAGGATGCGGGCACGTCCCAGCCCTGCCACATCGACGGTCCCCGGGCCATCGCCGGGGGCGAACCCCATGGCCATATCGACCATGGCTGTCAGGCCGATCTTGTCGAAGATGCCGACCAGGGGCACGTATTCCCCAAAGGGCACGAGGTGCTGCTTGTCATAAAGCGCGGCGACGCTGCCGTCGGTTTCCACCACGATGGCGCTGTTGTGATAGCCCGCCTGCGGGTTCCAGCGCTGAATCCCGGCTAGCACCGGCGCGCCGCGCCCGGCCTGGCCGATCCGTTCCAGCCATGGATCGGCATTGCGCAGCAGCGTGGCGACCGAGGTCTCGGGCCAGATCACCACGTCAGCGGGCGGGTCGGCCGCGGTCGCGGCCAGGGCACGCTCGAAAAAGACGGGCATCCATTCCGGGTCCCACTTGAGGTGCTGCGGCGCATTGGGCTGGACCAGCCGCACCGTGGGGGCGTCGCGGTCGGTTTCGGGCACCGGCATGGCGGCGCTTGCCGCGACCAGCCCCGCGCAGATCAGCGCCCCTCCGGACCAGAGGGCCGCCCGGCCCCGGTCCAGGGCGCGTGCCATCAGCACCGCCACGGCCAGAAGCACCGCGTTGGCACCGTGCGGCCCCACCAGGGCAAAGAGGTAATCCACCGGCCCGCCGATCAGGCTATAGGACAGCATCGCCCAGGGAAAGCCGCTGAGCACATTGGCGCGCGCGAATTCCGCCGCGACCAGCGCCACAGCGACAGCCGCCAGCCGCAGCCGCGGCAACCGCGCCGCGCGCACCCCCAGCCCGAAGGCCACCGCCCAGAACAGCGCCAGCCCCCCGGCCATGCCGATGATCGCAAAGGGCGCCATCCAGCCATGCCGCAACGGGTCCACAAAGAACGGCTCGACGATCCAGCGCAGGGTGATGCCGAAATAGGCCAGGCCCATGACCCAACCGAACCAGGCCGCCTTTTTCGGGGGCAACACCCGGCCTGCAAGCAGCGCCACACCCAGGGCGATCAGCACCCAGAGCACGCGCAATGGGCCATCGCCCATCTGCCCCAAGGACAGGACCACCCCGAGGACCATCGCCAGGGCGGCCCTTGACCAGCGCCCCCATCCGGCGACCGACGAAAGCCGCGGTGTGTCAGCCACCCTCGCGCCCGTGCAGCCGCACCCGCAGGCGCTTGATGCGGCGCGGATCGGCCTCGACCACCTCGAACTCTGGGCCATCCGGGTGCGGGATCACCTCGCCCCGCGCCGGCACGTGGCCGGCCAGCATGAAAACCAGACCGCCCAGGGTGTCGACCTCGTCCTGGTCGATTTCCTCGTGGCCAGTCAGGGGGCGGCCGATCTCGGCCTCGAACTCGTCCAGCGGGGCACGCGCTTCGACCATGTAGACCCCGGGCTGTTCCGGCTTCCAGGGCACGGTCTCGTCGGTGTCGTGTTCGTCCTCGATCTCACCGACGACCTGTTCCAGCAAGTCCTCGATCGTCAGCAAGCCGTCGGTGCCGCCATATTCGTCGATGACCAGGGCCATGTGGGTCCGTTCGGACTGCATCTTCTGCAGCAGCACCCCCAGCGGCATCGAAGGCGGCACGAAAAGCAGCGCCCGCAGCAGCGCGCGCAGATCGAAGGTGTCGCTGTCGCAGTCGAAGCCATGAGTCAGCGCCAAGTCCTTGAGGTTGGCAAAGCCCACAGGCGTGTCCAGCGTGCCGTCATATACCGGCAGCCGCGTATAGCCACTGTCGCGAAAGACCTTCACCATCTCCTCTTTCGAGATGTCCTGCGGAACGGCCACGATCTCGGCCTTGGGGATCATCACGTCCTCGACCCGCATCCGGCGCAGGTTGGCCAGCCCCGGTCGGGCGGGGGCCACCGCATGGCCATTGGCCTCGCTGGCTTTGGTCTGGGACATGTCAGAGTGGCTGAACGCCTCGACGATGCGGTCGAAAAAACCGCGCTGAAGGTGCTGGGTCGTGTCGGACTGCGCGCTTTGCGCCGCGTTAGAAGACCCGTCGGTGGTGTCGCCCATTTTCTCCTACCGGTGATGGCCCCTGGAACACGCCGGGCCGGGAAGCGTCAGTCATGAATATGGGTCAGGAAGACCCAGTTTGCCAAGTATCTCTACTTCGAGACCTTCCATGAGGGTGGCATCCCCGTCACGCTCGTGATCAAACCCCAGCAAATGCAGGGTCGCATGGACGATAAGGTGCGTCACATGCGCCTCGATCGGCTTGCCGTGCCCGGCCGCCTCGCGCGCACAGGTTTCCCATGCGATGGCGATGTCGCCAAGTTCGGGGTCCGAGGGCCAAAGCGGCTGGCCGCCCTCTTCTTCGGCGCCGCGTTCTTCACTGGGCCAGCTGAGCACGTTGGTCGGCCGCGGCTTGGCGCGGAAATCGCCGTTCAACGCAGAGATGCGGGCATCGTCACAGGCCAGTAGGTCAATCTCGAACGACGCCGGGTCGTGGCCAATATGCGCCAACGTTGCCGCCGCCGCCCGCTCAGCCAGCACGGCAAGATCCAGCGCCTCCCAGTCGGGGGCCTCGATGCGGCAATCAATGGTCATGGGCGGCTCTTACCGCAGGTGCGTAGGACAGGGAATGCGCATTCGGCCCCAATCCCGGTTCGCCGCTAACGGGCGGCGTCCGCCTCGTAGGCCTCGATGATGGCGGCCACCAGCGGGTGGCGCACCACGTCGCGCGCCGAGAAGTAGTCAAACGAAATCTTGCCAATGTGGCCCAGCAGCCGCTCGGCATCGTGCAGGCCCGATTGCTGGCCGCGCGGCAGGTCCACCTGGGACCGGTCGCCCGTGATCACCATGCGGCTGCCCTCGCCCAAGCGCGTCAGGAACATCTTCATCTGCATGGTGGTGGCGTTCTGCGCCTCGTCCAACACCACAAAGGCGTTGGACAGGGTGCGCCCGCGCATGAAGGCCAGTGGCGCGATCTCGATCTTCTTTTCCTCGATCAGCTTGGCCAGTTGCTTGCCGGGCAGGAAATCGTTCAGCGCGTCATACAGCGGCTGCATGTAGGGATCGACCTTGTCCTTCATGTCGCCGGGCAGATAGCCCAGCTTCTCGCCCGCCTCGACGGCCGGGCGCGACAGGATCAGCCTGTCCACATGGCCGCCGATGAACATGTTTACGCCCACGGCCACGGCCAGGTAGGTCTTGCCGGTGCCCGCCGGGCCGATGCCGAAGGCCAATTCGTTCTCGAACAGCGACCGGACATAGCCCTTCTGGGCCTCGGTACGCGGCTCGATGATCTTCTTGCGGGTCTTGATCTCGACCCGCGCACCGGGGAGCAGGTCCAGTTGATCGCCATTGCGGGCGGCGCCGGTGTCGCGTTCTCCGGCGCCCATGCGCATCTCGCGGTCGATATCGGCGGTTTCGACCGACCGCCCGGCCTCGAGCCGTTCGTAAAGGGCCCCGAGGATCTCGGCCGCCTCGCGGCGCGGCGCGGGGGGGCCGTGAATCGTCAGCCGGTTGCCCCGCCGCAGGATCTGGACGCCGGTCTTCGCCTCGATGTCTGCCAAATGCCTGTCGTGCTCGCCGCACAGGTCGATCAGAAGGAAATTGTCCTGAAATTCAAGCACCTCTGGCGCGTCAGCGGCAGGTTCGGACGGGGGCGGTGCGGATATGGCCAAGCAAGACTCCTGAACGGTGTTTAACCGATGTTGGCAAGCGGGACCGACCAGCGCAAGGGACCGCGGCGCAATGTCACCTGATTGAAACGAAAAAAGGGGGCCGCGTCCCGCCTGCCGCACCGAGCCGCTGGGCCAGGGCAAAAAATGCTTGACGGCGCCGCCGCGACCGGCATGCCTGCTAGAAGCTAAGCAAATCAGGATGTTTGTTATGTATATGAAGAGTATAGCCATTCTGGCGACTGCAGTTTTCGTGTCGGGATGCGTGGATCCGAAGTCCATGGAGACGACCCCGGTGCAGGTGGATACCTCGCATGGCACGGTGACCTGCCAGCTTTACACCAGAAGTCAGGTAACATGGGATCGGGCTATCGACCGGCCCGACTCGATGTCCGTCGACGAGGCCGACGAAATCTGCCTCGCAGAAGGTAAGCGCCGCGCGAATCAGTCCTGATCTCGAAATCTGGGACATGCGGGAAACCGCGCCGACTGGTGACGCCCCGTCCTGTCGGCGGCCACCCGCATCTGGGCCATCACGTCGTGCGCGCCCCGTATTGGATGAGCCAATCGCCAGATTTCCCATGGTTGTCCGGTCGGCAACGCGTCAACCGGGCCGCTAGTGACCCAGTTTTCGGCTGGGGGCGATCCTATCTGATCAGGGCGCCGCGCCCTCGGACGCTTCAACCAGTTCGCCAGCCAGCGAATTGGGTGCGCTTTCGACAATGCGAACCCGACGAATCTGCCCCGGGGCAAGACCATCGGCGCTGACATGAACGGCATGCAGATAGTCCGACTTGCCCACCATCTGCCCAGCCATGCGGCCGGGTTTCTCGAACAGAACCGACACCTCGCGCCCGACCATTGAGTCCTGCAGCGCGGTCTGCTGGGCAGTGATGCGGGCCTGCAGACGGTGCAGCCTTTCGCTGGCCACCTCGGGATCGACCATCTTGGCCGTCTTCTCGGCCGCCGGGGTGCCGGGGCGCGGCGAATACTTGAAGGAAAAGGCCGTGCCGAACCCCGCCGCGCGGATGATCTCCATGGTGTCCTCGAAATCCCGGTCGGTCTCGCCGGGAAAGCCGACAATGAAATCCCCTGACAGGTGCAGATCGGGCCGCGCTTTGCGAATACGTTCGATCAGGCGCAGGTAATCCTCGGCGGTGTGCTTGCGGTTCATCGCCTTTAGGATGCGATCCGAGCCGGACTGCACGGGCAGGTGCAGATAGGGCATCAGTTTGTCGCAGGTTCCATGCGCCTCGATCAGGGCATCGTCCATGTCGTTGGGGTGGCTGGTGGTAAAGCGGATACGCGCCAGACCGTCGATCTTGTCCAGCTCCCAGATGAGACCGGCAAGGCCCTGCGCATGACCGTTGTAGGCGTTCACGTTCTGGCCCAGCAAGGTGATCTCTCGCACGCCGGCCTCGACGAGATCCTGCGCCTCGCGGATGATCCGGTCAGCGGGGCGGCTGAGCTCGGCGCCGCGGGTATAAGGCACCACGCAGAAGGAGCAGAACTTGTCGCAGCCCTCCTGCACGGTCAGGAACGCGGTCGGGCCGCGCCCGGCCCTGGGGCGCCTTTTCAGCTCTTCGAACTTGTCCTCCTCGGGAAACTCCGTATCGAGCGCCTTGCCGCCCTGCGTCAGAACATCGTCCATCGCTGGAAGGCGGTGATAGCTCTGCGGGCCGACGACAAGATCGACCATCGGCTGCCGGCGCATGATCTCTTCGCCCTCGGCCTGGGCCACGCAGCCGGCGACACCGATCTTCAGGTCGGGGTTGTCGGCCTTCAGCCCCTTGTAGCGCCCCAGCTCGGAGTAGACCTTCTCGGCGGCCTTTTCCCGGATATGGCAGGTATTGAGCAGGATCATGTCCGCGTCGTCGGGGCTTTGGGTCTCGACATAGCCCTTGCCGCCCAGCGCCTCGACCATGCGCTCGCTGTCGTAGACGTTCATCTGGCAACCGTATGTCTTGATGAAGAGCTTCTTGGGCGCGGTCATCGGGGCACCTGTCTGGAATGAGGGCAGCACTGGCGGACCTGATACCGCGCATCCGGAGCGCTTGCAATGAAACCTGATTTGCCGGAATTTGACCGCTGAAGGGCTAGATCAAACGGCGAAAGGCACGGGCGACATGCGGCATTCCTCGCTTTCAGATTTCCTGTCCAAGGGGAAAACCGCCCTGGCCAAGGGGCCGGTGGCCCTTGTCATGGCCGAGGACGCTGTCGAGCTTGACAGCACGATACGACACGCGCGCGACGCCGGGTTCAAGGCGGTGGTCGTCTTCGCCCTGCCCGAGATCACGCTCGCCGACGATCTCGCCGAGCAGGTGCATCGCGTCGATTACGACATCTGCGCCGAGGGTGCGATGGAACGTGCGGTGAACGCCGTGATCGGCGCGGCCGGGCCGATCTGGTTCCACTACTGCTATAACGCCGAGTATCTGTTCTATCCCTTCCGCGAGGCGCGCACCGTGGGCGAGATGCTGGCCTTCAACACCGAAGAACGGCGCGACACGATCCTGACATACGTGATCGACCTTTACGCCGGCGACCTGGGCCAGCACCCCGACGCCGTCGCGCGCGAGGATGCGCACCTGGACAAGTCAGGCTACTACGCGCTGTCGCGCAAGGACCGCTGGAACAATGACCTGGACCGGCAGATGAATTTCTTCGGCGGGCTGCGCTGGCGCTTCGAGGAACATATCCCAAAGCAGCGCCGCCGGATCGACCGGGTGTCACTGTTTCGCAACAAGCCGGGGCTGGAGCTTTTGCCCGGCTACGTGTTCAACGATCCAGAATACAACACCTATTCCTGCCCCTGGCATCACAATCTGACCGCCGCCGTGTGCTCGTTCCGCACGGCCAAGGCGCTCAAGCGCAACCCCGGCAGTACCTTCGACATCGACACCTTCCGGTGGCACAATTCGACGCCGTTCGTGTGGCATTCCCAGCAGTTGCTGGACCTCGGCCTGATGGAACCGGGTCAGTGGTTCTGACGCGCGCGCCCCAGGCCGGGCCGGCGTCGCCCTGCGGTCGCCCGTTCCGACGCAGCGAACTGCAGGGCCAGTCGCCGG